>DAOWEE010000381.1 GCA_030638625.1 Methanosarcinales archaeon | reverse complement strand
GTTAAAGGCTGCCAGGGCAAGCGGCCTGTTTTCAGTATGGGTGGGGTGGGAAACATCATCAGGTGATGTGCTTGATAATTACCATGCCGGAACCAAACAGGGACGCAACAGGGAAGATGCCATTAAGAAGATAAAATCATATGGAATTGATGTGGTCCTGTTCGTAGTCCTGGGCGGGCGGCAGGATGCACTTGAAGATTTTGACAATGCCCTGGAACTGGCAAAAAGACTTGGTGTGGGCGTCCATCCCGTGCTGTTAACTCCTTTGCCAGGCACAGAATTGTATGATGAGTACGAGCCTCATTTAATAAAAGACAGGGGCTGGGAATACTACACAGGCGTAAATGCTGTCTTCGGGCATCCTGACCCAAAAATGACACCTTTTGCACGAGAGAAGAAATATTATGACACTTCCCTTGAACTGTTGAGCCTCCCCAGGATACTATCCCATCTGACTGAAATACCGTGGTCCGGTTTCCCAATGACACATCTTCTCTCGCTAATGAAACAATTGCCAATGAGGCGAGCCATGAAGAAAGCGTACAGAGAATGGAAAGAAAAAGAAAATAATTCGTGACCAATCCTAATAATCAGAATAATCCCGATAAACCTATTACCTATAAATCCTCTCACATTTATAGTAAGGTCGGGAGTTGATAATGAAAAAGATATTGATTATCTCTGTTTTCATGGTCGTAGCAATCACATTAATGGTCCTGACCTCTGGATGTCTTTTCTATGAAAAAGAACCCGTGACCGAAGATGACTCAAAATACATAATAGGTTATGTCAGCCTGCTCAAACATTTGCAGTCAGAAGATATTGAAGTCAAAACCCTGGGTATCAGCAGGCAGCCATTCTTCTCCATCCGGAGCATGAACCTCACTTTAAATGGAGAATTGGTCCACGTCTTTGACTACTCCAACATCACAGCTGCCCAAAAAGATAAGGCACTGGTTTCATCTGATGCACAGTTCATTGATAATACCAGAATGCGCTGGACTGGCACACCCCATTTCTATAATTCAGAAGAAGTCATTGTGCTCTATGTGGGTGACGACAAAAAAATTATAAGCGCCCTGGAGTCTGGAATGGGAGCCCAGTTTGCCCCACAATTAGTAGAAGAAAAATGATGATTTAAAGTGCCAGCAGCTTTTCCCTGCCAGATATCACATCTTCTATTGAGAACACTTCCAGATTATGTATTCCGTTATATCCCAGTTCACCTATCACTGACAGGTCAACCGTGCCGGTTCCTGGAGCCATGTGTATATCACCATCGTACTCCCCGGTCCACACACCCAGATTATCGTGTACATGCACATGCACTACCCACTCCCGTACTATCTCCATGAACGCTCTCACCAGCTCGGAATCGCCTCCTGCGGTCAGGTTGGCATGCCCCACATCAAAGGTAACACCCAGATTATCCGAATCCACCTCCTCCACAGCCCTTACCAGTTCAGATGCCTCGCAGCATAAGTTCCCTGGTGCAGTCCCTTCCTTATTCTCCAGACCCAGCACTATGCCGTGCTCCTCTGCGAACCCTGACAGCCGTTTAAGATTTTGCACCATCCTGTCAAAACTTCCCTGACGGTCATTTCCCACCAGTCCCGGATGCACCACCATCACATTTGACTGGAAATATGTTGCCACCTCAATGGAATCTTCCATTAGACTGAAATCTGAGTCGCTCATGCTTGCCATATCCACACACAAGGGTTTGGGATATGTTTGCGCATCAGCATAATAGGGGGCATGGACAGATGTAATTCCGCTGGACGTGGACAATACATCCTTAACAGCCTCTACACGGTCATGCTGAAGTTCACGTCCCTCATATAACCCCATCTTGGGAACATACAATTCCACAGATTCAACTTCAGCTATCAATTCCTCAAGCGTAGATGCAAAGGATGATGCCCCTATTATCATGGTGCTAGAGCACCTGCCCCATTATGTCCAGTGCGCGCTTGATATCCTCATCACCAGTGGCATAGGACAGTCTGATGTGCCCTGCCCCCCTGGGTCCAAACGCCTCGCCCGGAGCGGTAATTACTCCTTTATTCAGCAGTTTCTGGACAGCATCCATGGAATTTTCAACTTCCGGGAATGCATAGAAGGCGCCCTGAGGCTCCACGCACTTGATACCGATGTCCTTCAGTCCCTTCATTAACAGGTCACGGCGGCGTAAAAAACTCTCATACATATCAGTCACGCAGTCCTGCGGTCCGGTTATGGCTGCAAGTGCAGCCTTTTGGGCGATACTGTTGGCACATGCCTGCACATATTGGTGAGCCTTGACCATCTGCTCAGTGATGTCATGGGGTGCGGCCACATAACCCAGCCTCCATCCTGTCATGGCATACGTCTTGGACGTAGCATTGATTGTTACCGTATTCTCGTACAAACTGGCTGGACTGACATGCTCACCCGAATAGATGAAATGCTCGTACACCTCATCAGAAATTATGGTAATATTATGGTCCTCTGCCAACTGGCACAGGTCCTTTATCTCATCCCGTGTCTGCACACTTCCTGTGGGATTGGACGGGGAATTAATAAACAGCACCCGGGTCCTGTCAGTGATGTGCTCTGCCACATTATCGGCAGTAAGGGTAAAGTTCTCGCTAAGCGGCACACCTACAACTTTGCCCCCTGCAAATTCGCTCAGGGCTACATAGGATACGAATCCGGGGTCTGGGACCAGCACTTCATCCCCTGGTTCCACAAGCGCCAGCAAGGCAATGTGGAGTGCCTCGGATGCGCCTGACGTGATGATAATGTCATCAGGGGCTACTTCGAAATTGTTGTCCCGCCTGAACTTATCACACAGGGCGTGCCTCAGTTCAGGTATCCCCAGGTTAGGGGTATATCCTGTGAACCCGTCTATTATTGCGTCTATTGCCGCCTGTTTAATGTGGTTTGGCGTATCAAAATCAGGCTGTCCAAGGCCCATATTAACAGCATCCGGGCCAGCTGCCTCGAATATCTTCCTTATGCCAGAAATATCAATCTCGTCAACCCTTTTCGCGAATTTTCTTTTTGGTGTCATTCTTCACCCTTATATTCCACTTTTGATATTTTCCACCCATTCAATGATTCCAATTCACTGCCAATCAACATTATCCTGGCTACGCTTCCATTCCAGTGAAGCGTCTTATCAACATCACCTTCTTTGAGTTCCCTTATGGTACTTTCAATGAAATGATTTAGTGCATAGTGTTTTGAAAACTGGATATTGAACAGTGCCCGATACCCTCCATCAGTCTTCCCATATGACATCAGGATATAATCATGGTTTTCATACACAGGGATTTTATCATAGTCACAGATAATCTCCCTTTCATGGATAAACGATGAATCGATTTTTGAGAAGCACTGTAAAACTGCCCTTACAACATCACGGCTGGTCTGCCGGCCGAACCACACTTTAATCTTACCAGTAGTACAGTATAATTGTACATCATCGCATCCCATTTCTATGTTCAGTACATCTCTACTCTCATCAATAATATTTTCAACAGACCAAGAGGATACATCGGACATCACCATATTGATACAAGCTAAGTAAATAAGAATCTTACTATTCTATCGGAGCCGATGACTATAGAAGATAATACTTATGGTATTGTCTGATTTTTCCAATGTATGTTGTTTATTGCTGTAATATATAAGGAATACTTTACTGGCCATTAATATCGACAATGAACACAAATATCCAGAACTTATATATATTTGTAAAATATTGTATATATTTACTATATAATGAGATATAAATATGGATATTCGTAAGATTCAGCGAACCGGAGGGTCAACATATATTGTTTCCCTTCCCAAGAGATGGGCGGACAGGGTGGGTGTAACCAACGGCACGAATGTAGGTATTACCATAAGACCGGATGGTGCCCTGATCATCACACCAGATATTTCATCTCCATCTCCCACGATAAAGCGACTGGATGTGACAGGGAAAACAGGAGAGCCTCTGGTAAGGGAAATTATTGCATCTTATATAGCAGGATTCAATGTGATTGAATTAAGATCACAGCGTATTTCCAATGAACAAAAACAGACCATCCGGAAGATAACCCACAAGCTGATCGGACCCGAGATAATTGAAGATACCGCCAATCATATTACCATACAGGACTTGCTCAACCCAGGCGAACTTTCACTGCGCCAGAGTGTACGGCGCATGTTCCTGATAGCTGCTTCCATGCAGACCGATGCAATGCAGGCAGTCTCAACCTATGACATCGACCTTGCTATGGATGTGGACCAAAGGGACGACGAAGTAGACAGGCTTCACCTGCTCATAGAAAAGCAACTGCATTCTATGCTCCGTAGCGGTCAGGTCATTGATTCACAAAAAGATATAACTCCTGATATGAGCCTTGACCTGAGCCTGGCAGCCCGTCCGATTGAGAGAATTGCCGACCATGCACGCAAAATTGCACTGATAACCACAAAACTGGAACGGGCACTACCAGAAGATACTAACTCAATGCTGCAAAATGCAGGGCAAAAAGCCAGTGAACTGTTCGGGAACGCTGCTGATTCATTATTCTCGTCAGATATAGTACTGGCAAACAGGGCAATCGATATGAAGGAAGACGTCGATGAAGCATTGCATGCTGTCAACAGGAAACTGGCACATATGGATGCAAAGGATGCACTGCACCTGCGTATTGTTTCAGACAGTATTGACCGGATTGGCGACTATGGAGCAAATATCGCTGAAATAGCGATAAATTCAACTATATCAAAATAAGTGTTATATAATAAAAATAAATCCTGTGAGGGGATAACAAGGAGGAACATGAATGGGATTAATAAAAAAGGTCAAAAAGAACTTTTCATCTGTATGGAAAGGTATTTTCAAAAAGAAGGTGGCACGGATAGGAATATATGGCCCGCCCAATGCAGGAAAGACCACACTGGCAAACAGGATTATCAGGGACTGGACCGGTGATGCCATGGGCGCGGTCTCAGAAGTCCCGCATGAAACCCGTAGGGCGCGTCGTCGTGAAGGTGTGACCATCGAATCTAATGGTTCAAAGGTAACCCTGGATATTGTGGATACACCTGGTCTGGCTACCAAGATAGACTTCCACGAGTTCATGGCACATGGCATGGAAGAAGAAGAGGCAAAACGCAGGGCAAAAGAAGCTACTGAAGGCATTATCGAGGCAGTGAAATGGCTGGAAGACCTGGACGGGGTCATACTTGTGATGGATGCCACTGAAGACCCGTTCACGCAGGTGAACGTGACCGTTATCGGCAATATGGAAGCCAGAAGTCTACCACTGCTCATCGCAGCAAACAAGATTGACCTGCCAGAATCTTCTCCGGCAAGGATACGCAGTGCTTTTCCCCAGCATCCACTTGTACCGGTATCAGCACTGGATGGACAGAACATAGATACTCTCTATGAAGAGATTGCGGACCATTTCGGGTGATATCATGATAGGCGTACAAATGGACCTGATATCAGAAGACAAAATGTCTGAACTCACAGCCATGGAAAAGATACGGCTGATACTTGACGGGGTTAAAGAAGGAAAAATACTGGTACTTGAAAAAGGACTGACACCTTCAGAAGAGGCCAAACTTATAGAGATGACCATGATAGAGATCTCACCTGATGAGTTTGCAGGGATTGAGATTGAGAGTTATCCCAGTAAACGGAACCAGAAACTATTAGATAGATTATTCAGAAAATCTGTTATCAGGACCAGATTAACGGTCATCGGCCCTGCAAACCAATTAAAAACCCTTAAAAAAGACCGGGACCTTATCAGTGCACTGGTATCGTCCCAGTAGCGACCTACACAGAATTTCATAGCAGAGTGGAAATATGCCCCATAAATGTACAAGGTGTGAGAACATTTTCACGGATGGAGCCGTGGAGATTCTTAACGGCTGCCCCAGCTGCGGCTGGAACAAGTTTCTCTATGTACGTGATGAAGCGGAAAAACCACATTCCGATACTGTGACTGATGAAGGGGAACAAGAGCCTGCAAAGAAGTTCTTAAGGGAAATCGATGAATTCCTGGTTGACCACGGGGTTGAGGTGAAAGAAAAGGTTGAACCTGAACCTGATGAAGACCGCATTGAATCAGTGAGGATAATGGGTCCGGGTTCATATGAACTCAATCTTGATATGCTGCTTGAGCGCAAGGAAATCATCATGGCAATGAAAGAAGATGGCACATATATGGTGCATCTGCCATCGGTATTTGACAATAAAAAGAAGACAAAAAAGAGAAAAAGATAAGGCTGTCTAATCCTATTCCGGCATAAACACATTGGGTGTTGATGCAACGTTATACAAACGTTCCGGGTTTGCACTGTCAGGAAATAGAATGAAAGTATCCACGGTGGTGCCTAATATATGGGAATCATAGAAATAAACACCGCTGATTGCATCGTCCTGGTATCCCACGCCATATACCTTCACCTGTGCCTGGTTTTCTTTGATGCTGATTACCTGGATATTATCAAAATCATAGAAGAGGTCGTTGATGGCAGGTTCAATGCTTCCGCTACCCATAAACAGTACATATAACCGCGCAATGATATCAAGTTCATAATTGACAGTAAATGTGGCATCGGAACCTTCTGGTTCCATGGTCATCTCGGTTATGTGGAGATATCTGGGGGTTTCTGCACTGGCAGGGCCCGGGAAAATAAATGATGCTGCCAATAAAGCTGCCATCAATAATAGGATTGTACGATTCATGTTTCTATTCCATTCGTTTTTAGTCAAATATATGTATATTACTCAATATTAACATCCAGTAACAAATTATATATCTCTTTCTGTCACCCTGACTGCCGCACAAATCATGTGCCTCAAGCGTTCTGAGCCGCCCAGGTTCTTAATGCTCTTTTCTTCTTTAATGTCCAGTACATCGAAATCCACAAACAGCCCGGTCAACTCGGGCACATTAAAATAATGATAGACTGAACCCGTGTCACGCCTATAGGTGAACGGCTCCACCTCAAGGCCGCCCATTCGCATATCCTCCCTGCCCAGTACCTCTATTATGAGTATACCACCCGGCATAAGCACCCTGTTGAACTCATCCAGTGCCGCTCTCCTCTCAGATTCAAGCAGGTGTTGCAGCACACCATAACATACCAGCCCATTGAATACATTATCCTGGAAAGGCAGATGGTATACATCTGCTCCCGCAAGGCCCATCTCAATATCACGGCGCTGGTTTGCTTCATTAAGTTTGCCCAGGGCACCCAGCGATATGTCAACCCCAAACATATCATAACCTCTCAGGGCCAGTGGTATGGTATATCTGCCAATACCGCAGCCAGCGTCCAGGAACATACCTGATGGGGGGGCATGACTTTGAAAAAAGTCAAGTGAATATGGTCCTTTCCATATGCTTCGGCGGTGTTCTTCTTCCCATGCCCTGAGATGGCTGAATGTACGGCTCATAAACTGCTCAGGATTATAACAACGTTTATGTATAAATATGATTTTTAGTCCCACAGGCAATTACGGCTTTTCAATTTAGATTAAAATCATCTAAACCATAAAGATTTAAAAACACAACATAGAGGGCATTATATGAAAAAAATATTAACTATTGCATTGATAACTTGTATCGTTCTTACAGGGCTCATGGTTTCAGGCTGCACAGACAATAAACCAAATACCAGCCAGACAAATGTGCCATTCACACCTCCAACTCAAGTGGTGGATGTTTCCATCATTGAAGCCT
>DAOWEE010000172.1 GCA_030638625.1 Methanosarcinales archaeon | reverse complement strand
TATTCAATCGGGATTCCAGGCAGCAGTATAGTGGTATTTAGGGGAGCTATGGATATTCCTGATGCCAATGTAAAGGACCTGGAAGACCTGCAGGACAATAAAGCTATCAGGGGTGGGGATATGCTGCATTTTATTGTTGAGCGTTTTGATTCGCCTGCCAGTATGAGGCTGGCATATTATATGCAGCGCATGCTTGTGGTGTGTGCAAAGGATGTAATGGCACTGCATGGCATAGAATCAAAACGTAATGGTGATGACCTGTTTGTGGGGGCGGGTAAACTGACAGTAAGCATTGCTTCGGCAGGCATCTCGTCAGAGAAAATACACTTTGGAATTAACATCTCATGTGAGGGCACTCCGCCGGAAGTAAGGGTGGCATGTCTTGATGTGCTGGGTATAAAGGATGCAATGGGATTGGCCAGGGAGATTGCCAGTGCTTTTGCCACAGAGATGGCTGACATTGAGTCCGATATGGTAAAGACAAAGCCTCTTTGATGTTTCTTTTTTTAGAAAATGATATATTGGTTGGAATGATTAGTTAACTGTGTTAATTAACGCTGTTAACTAATGTTGTTAACTAACGCTATTAACTAACGCATAATGTGCAACAAGGATGATTTTATGACGAAATTTGAGCATATAGATGAGAAACAGGTAACAAGGGCGATTATCACAGGATTTACGAAGGAATTTTTAGAAATTATCGAATCAGATGTTGCGATAGTGGGCGGTGGTCCCAGTGGTCTTGTGGCTGCAAAGGAACTGGCATCTGCCGGCAAGAACGTAGTGATATTTGAGGCGAACAACTACCTTGGCGGCGGTTTCTGGATTGGGGGGTACCTGATGAATAAACTGACGGTACGGGCTCCAGGCCAGACTGTTCTGGATGAGATAGGTGTGCCATATGAGGAAGTGGAGCCCGGACTGTTCATGGCAGACGGACCCCATGCCTGTTCCAAACTGGTGGCGGCTGCCTGTGATGCCGGTGCAAAGATTATCAACATGACCAAGGTCGATGATGTGGTCATGCGTGAAGGCCGCGTGGGTGGAGTTGTTATCAACTGGACGCCAGTGGGTGCACTTCCAAGGGCTATTACCTGCGTTGACCCGGTAGCAGTGGAATCAAAACTTGTGATTGATGCCACTGGGCATGATGCCATTGTAGTGAACTGCCTTGTGGAGAGGGGAATGGTGGATGTGAAAGGTTTTGGCGGTATGTGGGTAAGCCGCAGTGAGGATGCGCTGGTCGAACATACTGGCGAGGTATATCCGGGACTGTTAGCAACAGGAATGGCTGTTGCGACTGTACATGGTCTGCCCAGGATGGGCCCTACTTTTGGCGGAATGCTGATTTCAGGAAAGCGGGTGGCTGAACTAGCTCTACAGAAATTAGATTAAGGTAGGGTGGACATCGAGCCTCTTGTATCAGTAAAGTTGAGGCATCAGTACAATAGAGTTAGCTATGGTAGGTTTTTGCTCCTAAGGGGGCTGAACCTACAAACTTATTATATGTTCACATTTTTTTATAATATCAATTTAATTTAATCTAAATACGTGTAGGAATTAAATTGATTTTCTTACTATAATCGGCATACTTGGGAATTGTTTAGCCATTGGTTTAGCGAAAATAATTTCATAACATTTTTATACATAGAATCTAACTCAACTCCGTTAGGACATTTAGGTGATGATATGGAGATTATTGATACTTTTATACCTGTAGCTATCTTCGCACTATTTGGTTTAGTGATACCATTGGTAATAATGTTTATAGTAAAGCAGATCTCGCCAAGAAGTAAGTCGCTAGCCAAATTCACGACATATGAAAGTGGTTCAGTACCGACTGGGAGTGCGAATGTTATGTTCAATGTTGAATATTATGCTTATGCAATACTTTTTGTATTATTCGATGTTGAGATTTTATTCTTGTATCCATGGGTTACTGTATATGTGAACGATGTTGTGATGAACAATGTACCGGGTTTCAGTATCGGGTTTAGCGTATTCGCAATGGCATTGTTTATGATTGTTGTACTGTTAGGACTAATCTACGAATGGAAGAAGGGGGTTTTGGAATGGGTGAAATAGAGACTGAGATCCCATCAAATGTGGCGTTAACCACCACGAGTGCGATACATGATTTCATTAAGAGTTCTCCTTTGCAGAAACTGGTTAATTGGGGCCGTAAGAATTCTTTATGGTTTATGACACATCCGATGGGTTGTTGCGGAATTGAACAGATATGCGTTGGTGTGGCACACTATGATACTGACAGGTTCGGTATTATTCCGCGAGCATCTCCAAGACAGGCTGATGTAATGATGATCAGCGGTTATGTTACCAAGAAATATCTGCCTGCTCTGCAACGGGTTTGGGACCAGATGTTAGAACCTAAATGGATATTGATGATGGGTGAATGTGCAATATCCGGCGGTCCATGGTGGGAATCATATAGTACTGTTATCAATATGGATGAAATTTTCCCTGTGGATATCTACATTCCTGGTTGTCCGCCAAGACCTGAAGCTCTTCTTGAGGGTTTCATAGAACTTCAGAAAAAGATTGAAGCCCAACAAGACAGGACTGTAATTCCAAATCCAGCAGATGAAGGGGTGTAAAATATGGGAGATGAACAAGTTTCGAAAGAAATAATCGACAGAACCATCATGGTTGAACTATCAGACAAGTTCCCTGATGCAGTTTTCGATGTGGATGTCCCCTCCCCTAACAGGGCGATAGCCAGATTCGAACCAGGTAAAGTAAAAGAAATTATGCAATTTTTACTTGACAAAGGTTTTGACCATCTTTCCTGTATATCAGGTGTGGATTATCCTCCTGATAAGATGGAATTGGTATATCATGTGACATCATATTCCGGACCTTTAGTCATAACATTAAAAGCTTCAGTACCAAGGGATGACCCGAACATTGATTCACTTTGTGATATCTACTGGAATGCAAATTGGTATGAACGGGAAACTTACGAACTTTATGGGATTAAATTTAATGATTGTCCTTATTTGAAGGTCCTATTACTGACAGAAGAAATGGAAGGAGAATGGCCACTGCGTAAAGACTACGCAGGATATCCCAATCCAACATAGGTGATGAACAATGACGCATGAAGCAACTCAAATTACTTCCCCACCCAAACCATCTGAAATACTCCTGCATCTTGGACCACAGCATCCGCTGCAGCCAGGTCCATTTTTGCTTGACCTGAAGATAGAGGGTGAGACCATAAGAGAGGCCGAGCTCATGATCGGTTATATCCATAAAGGTATGGAAAAGGTGTTTGAAGACAGGACATATATCCAGATTCTTCCTCTGACCGACAGGATATGTTACCTTGCCTCCAATTCCAATAACGATGTATATTGCAGGGGTGTAGAGGAATTATTGGGTATAGAACCTACAGACCGGGCCAAGTATCTCAGGGTACTCACAAATGAACTTTGCAGAATACAGAGCCATCTGTTAGGTATAGGTGAATATACAACAGATGTAGGCTTTTTGACCATGTTCATCTATATGGTCAGGGAGCGTGAAGGAATCGTGTCCTTGCTGGAAGCTATTACCGGCTCAAGATTGAATCATAATTATGCACGGTTTGGCGGGGTCGCAAATGACCTGCCACCAGGTTA
>DAOWEE010000110.1 GCA_030638625.1 Methanosarcinales archaeon | reverse complement strand
TAGTCCCCCGTTCATACACGCACAGCACAGGCTTCTTTAGACCCACAGCATGGCATATCTCATACCCCACACCCACCGAAGGCACACTAACCTCAGCCACCAGGCAGTCACACTCCTCAATGCCACCCATATCCCGCATAAAAATCTCTTCCTCTGTCATTTTTCTCTCTTCGGCAAACACCGTATCCCTTGCCACATGTTCGCTCAAAACTTCCACTCCCGCACCAATCATCACATCAGCCATAAACCGGTAAGTTTCAACCAACCTGCGCCCGCCCCGTATAGCACCGGACAGGAACACCCGCCCCATCACTGAACGCCCCTGAAATAATGGCCGGAAGTCAGGCCGCTTGTGAACATCTGCTTCATTTCAGCCAGGTACTCGCTCCCGTCGAACTCTCCTCCTGTTTCCAGGCATGAATCAAGGGCCTGCCTGTACAGTCCGGTAATCTCACCCACCTGCATATTATTATAACGCACCCCATCAATCCGCAAAGACGAAACACCCACATCCAGCAGAGCGGGCAGGCGGTCTATCATGCACAGTTCCCGGGAATTATAAACATGCGTCCTGCACCTATTGTCCTGCTCAACAGGGAACGTGAATTCTTTCTCATCCCTGATGGCATAAGGAATATCACACGGCCTGTCCACCCTGAATCCACGATTATCTTTTTCATCTCTCTTAGGACTGCTGCATCCCTTAATGCCCCCAATAAGGCAGTGTTCAGATACCATCAACTGCACACCACCCTGCACAACACATTCAATCTCATAACCAGACCCACCAGACATGTCCGTTATCTCCTCAAGGGTAAGCTCAGGTGAAACTGTAATGCTGCCCGCCCCCATCCCAGCCAGGACATCCAGGCTTTTACTGTTGAAAACATTTGCCGGATAATCCACAGCCATTGCAATATCCATATCCTTAAACATGAATAACTGGTCAGGTGCAGCCGCAAGTATGCCGTCAGGTGCGCTCAATCCCCTGACGGTGCTAATTACCAGCTCGGCTTCGCCATCCTTTACAATATCCGGCAGCCGGACATGCACAGTCGCACCGTTCAGATGTGCCTGCTTGATTGCTACATCAGTCAATGGTATATTCCCGATAATCCCCTCAATATCAACATATACCTTTTCAGCACCGGCAGCCACGGCTGTATTGACATCATCAGGCCCGGATACCCGGATGGATAATATTGGTCTGGAGGCCCTGTTACTTTTTGCATGACGGGTGGTTTCGGGTACGTTTGTCCCGCATTTGCGCCGGTACTTTTCGACACGCAGCTGCGCAAGCTTCTCAACAGCCTCGCGCCGCACAGAATTAATGACTCCTATGGGTATGAAAATATTCTCATCCATCCGGATGTCCACATTGTCGGCCACAAACGCAGTTTCACCTAATTTGCTGACCTGTGCGCCCAGACCCTTTTCATCCAGTGGCCGCTGCCTTGCAGGTGAGATGACAGCATCTGAGACTGCCTGGGCCGTAAGTCCGCCCTGGTCTGTCAGCCGTATCATCAGACATTCATCGGTCTTTGCCTCCACTTCAATGTCTATTTGGACTTTTCGTTGGAGCGAATGGTATGTCTGCTTTGCCCATTCCACCAGCACAGGGTCAAAGTTCTTGTAAACAGGAGTGCCCTTTTGAACCGGAGTGTCAAAAATAAAACCCACCGTGGAACCGACAACTCCCTTATCAATCTTCTCTCTCCCTATCCACAATGTATTGATAGTTGTGCCTGAATTGCCGATTGCAACTCCGTCACCTGGGATTAGGGGGGCATTCAACTTCACATACACCCTGCCCCGCCCCCTGCTCTCGTATCCTGTCACACGGCCCACCAGGGTGCCGCGATTACCCGGCTTCTCCATGCTCATAAGTGACCTGCCAGGGTCCCCGGATATATACCCCTGGGTGAACCCCCGGCTGAATATTGTCTCAAGACGCTGCTGTTCCTCTGGTGTGACTGCAGCATTCGGGTCATCGGCAAACCTGTCCAGGATATCCCTGTATGTCCTCGTTACCACGGCCACGTATTCGGGCCGCTTCATACGCCCCTCAATTTTCAGGGAATCAACTCCTGCTTCAATCAGGTCATGCAGCCGGGCGGACAGGTTCAGGTCCTTTGGGCTAAGCTGGTATCCATCAGTGTTTCTGCGCCCTGGCAGTTCATACATTTTCCTGCACGGCTGGGCACAGTATCCCCGGTTACCACTCCTGCCGCCCATAAAACTGCTCATCAGGCACCTGCCCGAATAGCAGATACACAGTGCCCCGTGTGCGAACACCTCAAGCTGGATGTCTGTATTTGAGCGGACTGCCCGTATTTCATCCAGGCTCATTTCCCTGGCAAGCACTGCCCGTTTCACTCCCAGGTCCTGGAGCATTCTTACCCCGGCACTGTTGTGTATGGTCATCTGGGTGCTGGCATTGATGGGCAGACCTGGCAGATGTGTCCTGAGGACACCCAGAAGGCCCATATCCTGGACAATAACGGCATCAGCACCGTGGTCGCATAGCAGTTCCAGATATGTAACTGCATCATCGAATTCACTGTCTTTCACAAGGGTATTGACGGTGATGTAGGCAGCCACATCCCTCTGGTGGGCAAAATCAATGGCCTCCAGCAGTTCCTGGCGGTCAAAATTATCAGCCGATTGTCTGGCACTGAATTCCATTCCTCCCATGTATACAGCATTGGCTCCGTTTTCCACAGCCGCTTTTAGTGATTCCATGCTGCCGGCAGGGGACAGCAATTCTGGTATATTGTGTTTCATAAAATTTCCTGGATACAATAACAAGATGGAAAGATATAAGAGTGTCTAAAAATAAGACTGGAATAAGGTG
The DNA here is from genome assembly GCA_030638625.1 of Methanosarcinales archaeon. GTDB lineage: Archaea > Halobacteriota > Methanosarcinia > Methanosarcinales > Methanocomedenaceae > Methanocomedens_B. Next base: position 1,201 of record DAOWEE010000110.1, on the reverse strand, counting down.
AATAACGTGATAAAAGAATTAGTCGATTCAGAGTTTAAAGTATATTATCTGGCCCTGGCAACGGCAATAGTGGCTGCCATAATGGCTCTCGCTTTTTTGGTATTCAAATCAACAGCTACACTGGTGATGATGATGTCTTCAATTCTTATCTTGCTCGCAGCCGTTATTGTGCTGGTGGCTGCTGTATACCTTGATTTTGTTGATGGCAAGTTTAGCGCCGCTTATAATCAAGATTATAGCAGGTAATAATTGTATAATTACTTGTTTAATTTTTCATTTTTTTTATTTTTCCAGGGATAAGAAGGTAGACTCTACCTGCTACACCCATTGGTGTAATATTAATATTTATCCACAAACCATATCACTAATTACTCTTTAAACCATAATTGGAAATAACTGATATGCCTATCGACCCTATATGCAAACGTGAAGTTCCCAAAAACACCCCTTACACTACAGAGTCTGAGGGCAAAACTTACTTTTTTCATGACCCCGAATGCAAGAAAAAATTCGATGACATGGCAAAGAACATTGTCAGGGTCAAACGCAGCCTGAAGGCTAAAGAGAAGATCTCATTCGGACGCCTGCGCAAGGATATTATCAAACCTGGTATCTGTGCGGCATGTGGTGCCTGTGCTGCCAGCTGTCCGTCCATTATCATGGATGGTGAAAAACCGAAACTGATAGGCCCCTGTACGGCCTGCGGTATCTGCTACAACCAGTGCCCCCGCACCATTACTACCGAGAATGGGCTTATCGGCAGGATAAGACATCCGTATGCAGCCCGGTCAGCCATTAAAGATATCCGGGGGCAGGATGGGGGTGTTGTCACGGCACTGCTGGCTTATGCACTGGAGGAGGGGCTGCTTGATTGTGCCATAGTGACAGTAAAATCCAGGGACGACCCCTGGCGACCTGTACCTATCATTGCTACTACTGCTGATGAATTGATAGAATCTGCAGGCAGCATCTACACTCACAGCATGACCATCCAGGCCCTGATGAACGCTGTCCAGCAGGGTATGCGCAGTATTGCTTTTGTGGGGCCGTCCTGCAACATCGATGCGGTTTATAAAATATACAAGAGCCCTTACGGGCTGCTGCACATGTTCATGCGTGCTAATATCCTTCCACTGGGACTATTTTGCATGGATACGTTCTCCCATGAAGGTATTGAGGAGTTTGTGGCATCCAGGCACCT
>DAOWEE010000034.1 GCA_030638625.1 Methanosarcinales archaeon | reverse complement strand
TGAGTTTGTATCAGTTAAACATTAGCAGAGTTTATACCAAAGATGAAATGTATGAACCAAAATTAAAAACCGCAATAAAAAAGCATAGGTTGAATTGTTAAATTTAAGGTAGCTCGTAATGACGCAATTTTGCTTTTGAGAGGAGAGGTTATATTGATGTGAAGCTAAATTGCAATCAATATGTTGATATATATGATTACCTACGTTGAATTGATGGACAGCCTCTGTAGTCTATAAAACCCTGAATCTCAGGATTAAAAGGTATGATTGTAGTGTCTGATTTTGAAGCAACCCAAACAAAGAGCAGAGTCCTGATTCGATCTGTTCTTTGATAAGATCCGAAGGGGTTGAAAAAATGCGGGAAGACTGTGTCCCCCACTCTGTTCATTAATGACTTGCAGCGTATCGCTCAGCAATAAGCGCCCGGGTCAGCCTGAACTGGACCCTCTGCCTGTCCCAGTCGTACTTGTTCCCCAAAAACTTGATGAGCCGCTTCTTGGAAGCCCCCTTTAACTCATTGTCCTCCATCAACTCATTGACAAACGCCTTCTCCTGCTCCTTATCAAGCTCAACCATTTACACCGCCTCCGTAGAAACCATAGTGGTCCATCCGGTCGCCACAGGTAATTTCTTGGCAGTCAGGATCAGCCCATCAGGCATATCCTCTACCTTGTAACGCATATTCACTGTACCCGCATCAGAGGTCAGTGCGATCATGCCTCCCTTGCTAAGGCCCAGCGTCTTTACCATGTTCATATTGACCATCACGAAGTCATTATCATCGGGCTGGTCGAACCACATGAACGGATTGAACAGATAGATCAGGTTGCCCTTTTTCTCCTCCACAGGCCCGATATCCAGGACTTCACAGACAAGCTCCTTGTATTTGGGCTTTGTATATTTCTGGACTATGCTTTCAAGCACATTATTATGCAGGTTCTGGTAATCCATCGCCTCACCGCCCAGGTTCTGGCTCAGAGTAGACATCGCATCAATACCCGTAGTACTCTCACCGGAATTGTTCAGCACCTGACCTTCCACATTCATGAAACCACCTGCCTTTGCATACAAAGGTTCAGTAGCTATCACAATGCTGGCTATTTTGTTCACCGGACCATCCCTGGAAGAAATCACGATCAGTTTGTCCAGCTTCTTTAAGGTTGCAGCCACCGCATCGCCATCAGGCATCAGCTCGATCGGATCGCTATCAAGAGTAACCAGCGTCTTGATACTGCCTTCATTGATACCGTCCATGATCTCGGGAATCCCTTTCTGTCCGGTACCTTTGCACAGCAGGTCAACACCAGTAGCATTCACAAAAGGTTTCATGAACAGGATCTTAGCCCCGGTCTTCAATGCCAGGTTCAGCATCCGCTTAACCCATCCCGGATCAGTATTGGGATGCACATCTGCTATAATGACGGACTCGCTGTCGAGTCCCAGTTCACTCTCGTACAGATCCGGATCGATATACATGTTCTCATCTGCAAGATGCAGGTCTTTCCAGCCCACAGATACCACAGATGCCCCGTTCTTCTTAGCAGCCAGTATTCGCCTGACCAGCAGGGGATACTGGACATAAGGGTCAACGAACAGTGCGATCCTGCTCGCACTCTCAATATCATCGAGTGTAATACCCACACCAACTGTAGGATGGCATTCCGCAGGAAGTTGTGAATACACGCCCATTCCAGTATTGACCACAGTTCCCAGCGTATCAGCGATCTTGCTAAAAGCCAAAGATTCCTCGTTTGTAGTATTTCCAACACCAAGCATGGTAACGTTGGCACCCTTTAAGCGATCAGATGCAGCCTGTACCGCATCTTCGACACTCACTTCCTTTCCATCCACCATGCTGGTGGCCTTTGAGTAGTGATGGGGTAGCTTCATCCCGAACCTGCACAGTTTGCCCAGGTTCGCAGAACTGCTCTTCATGAAATCAACAGCGAGTGCGCCCTCATCATCTTCCCTGATATACAGGCCGCAGCCCATATTACATCCCGGGCATACGGTCTGGTAAATCATCTCCTTCATTTCAGCATCACCTCGAAGTACGGGGGAGTATCATCAACATTCATCCCTGGCGTATACTCCCGCTTGCGCTGCGAAGGAATCGCAAATCTGCTCTGCAGCATGGTTATGGGAATATCGGACGGACATACGTCAGTACACTGGCCGCATGCAATGCAGCTGTCAGAGAGATGCAGCAGTCGCACCAGATGGTACATACTCATCTTGTAATCATCTACAAGGGAATGGAACATGGTACACTTGGAATCCTCACCGCATGCACATACCGGACATACCTCCTTGCAGGCCCCGCAGTCGATGCAGTCTGCCATCTGGTCCATGTAATATTGCATACGTTCTTCATCAGGAATCTCGGTGAACATTTTCTCTTCCCAGGTGCTGCCCAGTTTTTCCATAGCATTATTCACCTTCTCCCTGATACCCAATGCTTTTTCACTGGCCGGCTGCACCTCGATTCGGCCCGCCTCAATGGCGTTGTCCAGGAGCCGTACACCCTTATCGTTCATAACCTGGCAGAAGGTGGCACTGCCTGCCAGATCCCCGATAACACCCCAGTTCCCGCAGGCCAGATCAGCATTTACCGGTATCTTTAATTTACAGTACCGACAGCTCTCACGCCGCCCGAATCCTGCGTCTTCCAGTTCATCAATGGATATGGCCTTTTCTTTACCATCCTTTGTCTTGAATATTAGTTTTCCCTTCTCAATATCCTCGCCAACCACATCATCAGGGTTGATATCGTACATCTCGGCCAGCATCTTCTTAGTAGTGACCGGATGCATACTCCCTCCGCAGTTCAGACCCACCACATAGGTATTATCCAGGTCTATCATCTGGCGCTTGGCCTGTTCGATAACAGCCTGTGCATCGCAGGGCTTGGCAGGCATTGCGACATTGCGGCCCACCGCATACTTGGCCAG
>DAOWEE010000135.1 GCA_030638625.1 Methanosarcinales archaeon | reverse complement strand
TTCAAGCATTAATACATTGATTACGGGAAATGTGGGGCCCAATGCTTATGAAATACTTTCAGCCGCCGGGATTGAAACAATGACCGGTGCCAGTGGTACTGTCAGGCACGCATTACAACAGTACAACAGCGGCAGTTTGCAACCAGCAAAAAGTGCAACGGTTGGTGCTCATGCTGGAATGTCCGGGGCCGGCCAAAGGAGGGGTAAATAAATGCCAGCAGGTCAGGGAAGAGGTGGAGGAAGAGGCGGCGGTATGGGGAAAGGTGGACAAAGACAGGGCATGGGCCCTCCAAAGGAGTGCAAATGTCCAGGTTGTGGATACACCATGCCACACCAGCCAGGACAGCCGTGTGCCAATCAGTCATGTCCAAAGTGCGGAACAAATATGGTCGGAATGTAATTAGAATTTTCAAGGAGGATAAATAATGAAAGTATGCATACCAACAATGGAAAAAGGCGGTTTAAATGATATGGTTGCCCAGCATTTTGGCAGGGCACCTACCTTTACAGTAGTTGACGTTAAATCAAATATAGTTGAAGTGCTTCCAAATTCGGGCGAACATATGGGAGGTGTCGGGCATCCCCCTGAATTTATAGCAGATGCCGGCACCCATATTATGATTTGTTCAGGACTTGGACCAAAGGCAGTAAACATGTTTGAGCAATTCGGAATAGATGTATTTGTTGGTGCATCGGGAACAGTCCATGATGCAATAGCTGCATGGCAGGGTGGACTGCTAAATGAAGCTACGGATGAAAATGCCTGTAAGGAACACAGGGAACATTAATGTTTAACAAATAATAATTGAAAAACTTTGAGAGGAATGAAAATGAATGAAACATATAATGGAATCCCGTCCGTTTTCAAACGGAGAGATGGGAACTTTGAGATAAAAGTGTTAGTGAACGCAGGTATGCTAACATCTGGACAGATGAAAATCGTGAGTGAAGTCGCCGAGAAGTATGGGACTGGCCTTCATCTGACTATGAGACAGGAAGTTGGAATATTGGGCATACCAGAAGATTTACTGGACAAAGCCCTGGCAGAACTTAGCGAAGTGGGATTAAGCCCGGGTTCGGCAGGCCCGATGATTAGAAATGTGACTGCATGTCTTGGTAATACCTATTGCTTCAAAGCTGCCCAGGAAACAACATCTCTTGCCAGGGAAATTGGTGAGAAATTTGGTGAACAAAAGGTGCCAGGACCTATCAAAATGGCAGTTGCCGGATGTCCATATCCCTGTACCAGACCGCAGTTTAATGAAATCGGTCTGATGGGAAGGGTGAAGCCTGATCTGAATATTGATGATTGCACAAGTTGTGGAATATGCGTTGATGTCTGCAAAACAGGCGCTACTACAATGGACGATGGAAACGTGACTATCGATTACGATAAATGCAATATGTGCGGAAGATGCATTATAAACTGTCCGGCAGATGTCAGGTTCTCAGCAGGAGATGGTTTCATGATGTTTGTTGGTGGAAGAGGAAGCTGGCCGCCACATGAGGGTCAAATATTACATGAATTCATATCAAGAGATGAAATCATTGACCAGATAGACCGCATAGTCACGGTATATAAAGAAAAGGGAGAGCCTGGTAAGAGATTGAAAGAATTTATTGGAAATATTGGATTTGAAGAATTCAAACAACTGGTCAAAAGTGAATAAAACTATCGAAACAGTGGGAGGTGAAATAAATGCCAGGAGGAGATCGGACCGGACCGTTGGGTTTTGGTCCAAGAACAGGCAGGTCAGCAGGTTATTGTGCACGATATCCGGAACCAGGGTATATGAATCCCAATATCGGCCGGGGTTTAGGTCGTGGTGGAGGCCGGGGTCACCGTAATTGGTATTACGCGACCGGTTTAACTGGTTGGCAGCGCGATGCTTACAGTTCCGCACCAGGGGTTAAGGCAATTACAAAAGAGCAGAACCTTGCTGAACTGAAAGACCATGCAGAATACCTGGAAAATGAATTGAAGGAAATAAGAAAAAGTATTCAGGAGATTGGGGAATAAATCCCCAATCATATTTTTTTCATTAAGATGAAATTGAAAATACTTTATGACAATGAATCAGATAATGGTTTTGTCAATGGGTGGGGGTTTTCCTGTTTGGTTGAAACAGGAAATAGAAAGATTTTGTTTGATACCGGCTGGGATGGCAATGTTTTACTTCAAAACATGAAGAGATTTGGGATTACTAAAGAGGACATTGATACCATTGTCATTTCACATGAACACTGGGACCATCTTGGGGGCTTAACCCACATACTGCATCCGGATGTCACTGTATATGTCCCAAATTCATTCTCAAAACAATTGAAGGATGAGATTAAACAAAGGGCAGGTAACGTGGAGGC
>DAOWEE010000093.1 GCA_030638625.1 Methanosarcinales archaeon | reverse complement strand
ACCGTACTGGGTTTACCGTGGGTAGCCCACCTGGTATGGCCTATACCTATACTGGCAGGTAATTCCGGCAGTATAGATTCAAGCCTGGACATCTCTCCTTCGGTCTTGAATATCTGGGTTCCCCCTTCACTATCCAGGAGGGCCAAACCTGCCGAATCATATCCTCTGTACTCAAGTTTTTTAAGGGATTCTACAAGGATACTGATTGCATCCCCTTCTCCAATATAACCGACTATGCCGCACATTGTTTTTCAGTTCATCCCCATTTAATTATATTCTACAATATTTTATTATATCACTGTGGAGTCACTGGGCAGGTCTTTTGAGATAATTACTCCTGATGCGACACTGCATCCAGTGGAGACCATCTTCCCAGGTTCAGTAAGTACCCTGTGCTGGATATCGTTTCCGTCACCAATAACCGTTCCAAGTTTATCCGCATTGTGAAGAATACCTTTTATCTCTATCAAAAGGTTCTCGCCTGTTTGCGTTATGAAATGAGAACCAATAGTGTTGTGTGCACCTATGATGGAGTTGGAAATGTATGAAAAAGCACCGATTCTTGCATCGTGCATAATAATACTGTTCTTGACCTGGACCGATGATTCCACAGTTGAATTATTCCCTATGGTTGTGGAAGGGAGTATTACTGCATTTGGCCCAATCTCACAGTTCTTTCCAATCACTGCCGGCCCTATTATGTATGAACCTGAACGTATGATAGTATTGGCTCCGATTATTACATTGCCCTTGATCACAGCCCCTTCTTCAACGGTGCCATCCATAACTGATTTTTCACAACGCTCCAGCAGGTAGGCATTGGCACGAAGCAGGTCCCATGAATGCACAGCGTCGATCCAGGTGGATTTTGATTGCACAATACTGATGGTCTTACCTGCATCTATCATAGCCTGTAAGGTATCAGTTATTGCATATTCACCTGTGTCAGATATGGGTGTTGTTTCAATGTAATCGAACACATCAGGTTTAAAAATGTATATGCCGGTATTAACATTGTGGCTCAGGTCTTCTGTGGGCTTTTCCACAACTCTTAACACGTGATGGTTGCCAGATACTACCACGCCATAACCTCTGGTATGTTCCCGTGTTACAGTCAACACTGCTGCATCGCCTGAACGCTTTTCCAATATATCGGAAATAGTTTCAGATTCCACTATATTGTCGCCATTTAGCACAATGAATTCATCGTCCAGATACGGTGCTGTCTGTTTAATGGCATGAGCGGTACCAAGTTGCCCTTTTTGTTCAACGTAAGTAATGTTCACTCCCAGCTCAACCCCGTTCTGGAAATAGTCCATGATACGTTCTTTTTTGTATCCCACGACCATTATTATCTCATTGATTCCACAACTGGCGAGGGCAGTTATGATATGTTCCAGTATCGGTTTGTTTGCCACAAAAAGCATTACCTTTGATCGGGTAAGCGTTAGAGGCTGGCATCTGAGACCTTCTCCTGCTGCAAGAATGACGGCTTTCATACAAAATCATATCTTAGTATATAGTTGAACAATATAAATCATTGGATAAATTCTTATTGTGAATGTTAGTTTTAAGATATCCAGACGAGCATGACTTAACCGGGACATTTTGTTTAAGGATATTTTGTTGAATTAAAATTGTAGTATCAATATACTACAACAATTATCGTAAAGGTTAAGAAGGTTTAATGCAACACAAAAGTCAAGATTAAGTAGACGTAGTGTATTTTTATATAAAAAGGAGATATAGTATTATGGCACTGTCCAAGCGAATTATTATAGTTATGTTGATTGCAATCATGGGATTGGTTGTAGTATTTGGTGCAACAGAGGGTTGGGATTTCGTAACAAAGACCGAATTCTGTGAGATGTGCCATGGAATTGAATATGAAAAATACATAACTCCTGGCGATTCCCTGGATTATGTTCATAATGAACATGGGATTACATGCACTCAATGTCATGAAGCATCTGGAAAAATTGGTACATTAGTCTTCAAGAAAGAAATCGGACAAATGCTCATTTATGATGTAACTGGTCTCGATGCACCTCCCGCTGCGGAAGAAGCGGTGGTACTTGAGAACATGTTGCGTTGCATCAAATGTCATGATGATTATATTTCCCGAACCAGCAGGCGAATGATTAATCCTCATGAAGATGTGGAAGATTGTAATTCATGCCACAAGGGACATGAAAGAGGTATGTCTGAACAGACATGTGGTGAATGCCACGTAAAACCCATAGAATCATTGAACCTTGAAGGTGGTAAACATTCCAAGAAAGGTTGTGCTTTCTGTCATCCTCAGCATGGCTATAAACCAAAATGTACAGACTGTCACGGCGTGTATCATCCCTCAGGATTTGAGGACTGTTCCCTGTGTCACATAGATGCGCATGCTCCCCGGGATATTCAATTCTCATCAGTGGTCAACCAGAGTGAATGTGCAAAGTGCCATGCTCCTGTGATACAGACCACATTTGAAACCCAACCCACCAAACATGCAGAACTCGATTGCACACTATGTCACCCTGTTCACGGGGATTGGCTTGATTGTACCAGTTGCCATAAAGGTCATGATGAGACTATGACTCAGCAAGACTGTAATCTGTGTCACATACAGGGCCATATTCCAACGCAAGTAACTTATCCTGCAGATACGCCATCTACTTTATGTGGTGGATGTCATGAGGAGAATGCAAGACATCTTCAGGAAGAGATTACAGGCCATTCCAACAAAAACTGTGCGTATTGTCATCCACAACATGGCCAAATTCCTTCATGTACCACATGTCATGGTTCTAAGCATGGTATGTCAAGTGGATGTACTACGTGTCACCAGAGTGCACACAGTCTTGGGTTCCCTGAAGTTAAATAGGACAAAAATGGACTGAGTGCATGAAACATT
>DAOWEE010000274.1 GCA_030638625.1 Methanosarcinales archaeon | reverse complement strand
CGTAGAGGGTATCCCATATCCGTCCCATAGAAATGATTCGGGAGTCTTCCTGAAGCCATTAAACGTCATTAAAGTATCATGGTGGGACGAGGGCAGCGATGAGGAAATTGCACAAGACCCGGATAACAGTTCAAGTTGGGGCACACCCATCATTCTATCTCATGTGAGGAGTGCCGACGTTGATAATGACGGTAATGTGACTTTCTCTGAAATGAGGTCATTTGATGCAGAAACGGATGGAGCACCCAATTATCCGGATGCAGTAATTAGAAACCAGGATGTGTATTATTCCATCAGCCATAATATCATTTCCAACAGTAGTGATAATGCCATGGGACAAAGTGCACTTTGGTGTGTTGACTGTCATGGTAATACATCCAGAATAGACTGGCCATTGTTAGGATATGAGACTGACCCGGCAGAGACTGATCCGCCAACCAATTTTTCATCTTACAACGTCACAGTGGAGATTGTACCGCTGAGGCCAAAACCTGAAGAAATAGAGCATGAACCCCAGTTGTCGGTTGACTTGTTTGGTTTGGATGGTTAGAGAAATGTATCTGCAAAGGAACAATTTCAATTCAAATATTTCTGATAGAGGTTAATGAAATGACAGAAGAAGTGAAAAAGAAAAATTCACAAGAAGATGTACAAGACTCACGTAGTCAGGTTGTAATACCGCTTCTTCAACATAGGGGTGTAATATGTGAACCACTGGTAAATGTGGGTGATAAAGTAACAATCGGTCAAAAGATAGGAAGTGTTGACCATGACCTGGGTGCGCCGATCCACTCAAGTGTTTCAGGAGAGGTTGTAGCTATAGAAGAGTATGCACATCCTGTTTGTAGTAGAATGCAGAGTGTGATTATAAAATATGATGAAAACGGTGACGCTACTAAATTTAAAGGTAATAAATCTGCCAATAAAGATGAAATACTTGCCACATTAAAGGAATCAGGTATCATTGACCTGGATGGGAATTCTATTTATTTTAAACTTAATAGTGGAAAACTGATTGATACAGTATTGATAAACCTGACTAATGAAGGTGATTTATTTAGCAATTTCACCTCTGAGAATATTCCCAAGATAGTCAGCGGGTTAAAAATCTTGCTCAAGGCATCAGGTGCCAGCAAGGGAGCATTCGTGATTGGAAAGAATGATGCTCAAACCAATTCAGCCATCAGTGCTGAACTGGATGAAGATAACGATATAACCATATTCCAGGTAAAGAGGGTATATTCTCCAACCATGCTCAATCTCCTGGCAAAGGAGATGACAGGTATGAGAGTGCCCAATACTGGCACACCGGCAGACGTGGGTGTGCTTATTTCCAGTGCCTACAGTGCAATGGCCGTGAGTGAAGCAGTGCTGGAAGGTATTCCTCCTGTCAAAGTCAATGTAATGGTCTCTGGTGCGGTTAACCAATCTGGCGTAAAAAGGGTGGTCATTGGGACAAGTTTCAGGGAAGCTATCGAATCCTGCGGAGGATACATTGGCAAACCTGGTAAGATCGTAGTTAATGATGTCATGACAGGCACGGCGCAATTCACTGATGAAGTGCCGGTCACAAAAGCCACAACCCAGATAGTTGTGCTGTCAGATGATGAAGTGTTGAGGGATAAAACAGGCCCTTGCATACACTGTGCCCGGTGCGTGGACGTGTGTCCCGCAAATATACTGCCAGGGTTCATAGCATCTTATGCAGATATTGGCAGGTATGATGAATGTGAGAAACTCCATGTCCATAGTTGTATAGAGTGCGGATTGTGTGCATCTGTATGTCCATCTAAACGACATCTGATACAGTTGATAAGGTACGCAAAAAATGCACTTTTAAAGTCTTTCATGATATTACAGGAAAAAGAATCGCCTAACCTGAAACTGGGCTGTGCTTCATGTGATAGCCCCTGTCATATGGGTGCTCCAATGATATTAGCGGAGGAGAAATAAATGAAACTTGCAGTATCCCATCCTCCGCATGTAAAACTTAATGATACTATCTCGTCCATCAATTGGACCAAGATTGCAGTACTTTTCCCGGTTAGCTTGATATCGGTTTATGTTTTTGGACTATATGCTTTGGCCGTAATACTGGTAAGTGTACTGGCAGCCGTACTCACTGAAGCTGTTATCCAAAAAGTCCAGAAACAAGAATTGACCATTAAAGACGGAGATACAGCATTGATAGGCTTGATACTTGCATTATTGCTTCCACCTACCGTTCCATTGTGGATACCGGTAATTGGGGCATTTTTTGCCGTAGCACTTGTCAAACATGCATTTGGTGGTTTAGGGTCCACGTTATTCAATCCTGCAATAGCAGGTCTGGTATTCCTGAACATGTCGTGGACTGGTTTGCTGGCAGCAGAATCGGTACCTCATTTAACCCAGTATTCCGACCTTATACTTGAATTGGGTGCAGGCAGGTTGGTAGAAGTATCACCAATTGCTCTTATTGGTGTGTTATATCTTATACACAAGAAATACATTGAATGGCGCATTCCACTGTCATATTTGTTGACCACAATTGTATTGGCTGTGGTATTAGGTGAGGACCTTTCATATGTTATCACAGGATTGTTACTTCTTAGTGTATTCATATTGGCTACTGATTCCACCACATCCCCTGTCACAAAGAATGGCAGGATTATATATGGTATAATGTGTGGAGCATTGACAATAATGTACGGGTATTTCAGCTATAATTATGGACTGGGAGCAGTATACACTGTTTTCTTTGCCAATGCTGTATCGCCATTTATTGAAAAGAATACATATCCGAAGCCGGTTGATGAGGTGATGGCATGAAGCTGGATAAAGAGTACACTTCAGCACTGGCAAAACTAGTGCTGTTATCTGTCATTGCAGCAGCTGTGCTTGGTGCAGTTTATATTCCAACACAAGTACAGTTGAAGATTTACCAGGAAGAACAAAGACAACTGGCACTGCGGGAAGTAATGCCCGGAGCGGTCAGTTTTGAACAGGTATTATCTGGCGAGGAAACACTTTATTACCGCGCTCTTAATGTTAACAATAGTCTGATTGGGTATTGTTTTTTCAGAGAACAAAGCGGTTCCCAGAACTTAATCACAGTTGCTGGTGGAGTAGATTTAAATTATAAAGTTACTGGAATTAAGATTATGACTCATGCTGAAACACCCGGTCTCGGCGCAAAAATTATTGAGCCGTGGTTTACTGACCAGTTCAAAGAAGTGGAAGAGTCTGAATTAAGGCTTTCAAAGAAAGGCGGAGCAATTGATACCATTACAGGTGCAACAGTATCTTCACAGGCTGTAATCGAT
>DAOWEE010000025.1 GCA_030638625.1 Methanosarcinales archaeon | reverse complement strand
CGGTAACTGGAGCAAGATCCCACCAACCATCTACTATAATAATGTGAATCTCCCCAACGCCACCGACGATGCCAGTGTACTGTGGTTTAACCATACCTTATCTAACTATAGCGACGAATTCTGTAAAGGTTGTCATGGTAATCTATTGTCTGGGAGTCCTACAACCAGGGAATTTGCCCATAATGTTAATTCGGCAAATACATCCAATTGCATAGGTTGCCATGATGCTTTGCTAAATATTGTACCATCGAACCGGCAATTAAATATTTCAGCTACTAACAATAGTTCAGAATCCATTCATTATAATCTGAACAATGCCATTACAGATGGTGATATTAACCAGAGATGCTATGCCTGTCACGGCAACGGTAGTGTTCCGTCCACTCACCCATCAATTTCAGGTACTAAACTTTGCGATGATTGCCATGTTAACAATTCCAACTTCAGTGCACCATTAGTTTACAGACATATACCCAATGCTTCAGTCCCGCAGCAGCACAGCACGTCCAATGTTACGACAAATTATGCACAATGCTGGAACTGTCATAACAACAGCGTAAATGCCACTGGAACCATGTATGCTACCAACATATCCAAAGTGTCTCACTATGGTACCAACAGCACTCTGGTTAAGACCAATTCCAATACTTCAGTTGATCTGTGCTACAACTGCCATAATAATACAATCGTTGGTGCAGATTATGGTAATACCACCCAAACTACAATGGCTAACCAGATAAGGTGTTACGAATGCCACAACGGTGAATGGAAGTTCGAAAGAAGGTTACCATTTTTGCCAAAGTCATGGAATTTCTATTCAGCTGAACCAGGAAACTTACACAATCAGTCGATGGGAACATACTGGGCATGCTCAATGTGTCACTAAAATGGTCTTATTTAATCCAGCACTGCGCTCCATGTCAATTGCTTGCCGTTAAGCAAAACAATATTAAATGATGTTTATGATATTATTATAAAAAAACAGAATAGGTACCTTCATGGATGAGATTAACAACTGGATAAAAAACATTGCCCGTTTTTTCAGGTCAAGGAAACTAACTATATACCTGATTGTCCTGGTCATCCTGATTTCAGTGGTGGGGAGTATTATCCCGCAAAAGCATGTTTATTCACATGCTGCTTTTACGCAGATGCTGGAACAGAGCGAATTCCTGGTATATATGGATAGTATTGGTCTCACCGCGATTTTCACAACCTGGCTGTTTTTTGGTGTCATGTTCCTGCTGTATCTCAATACCATATTCTGTACTTATGATATGTTCAAAAATACCATCCGAAAGATGAAGAAGGGTACTGATTTCAAAAAAAAGGATGGGATTGTCGGATTTGCAAACCATGCCGTTGTAGTTCTCGATACATCTTCTGATTCAACCCGGGACAAGGTTGTAAGTATCATAAAAAAGCGGCGGTACAGGGTGGAGCAGGACGGTAACAGGATTGTTGCCACAAAGAACCGGCTTGGAGTATTTGGCACACCTGCATTCCATCTATGTATCCTGCTTGTGCTGGGAGCCATTCTGTACGGCGGTGTGGGCAGGATGGAGGGGCGTATGCAACTGGTGGAAGGCCAGACATTATATGAACAGCAGCAGGATTATATGTATGTGGCTGAAGGCCCGCTGTTCAATGCAGAACACCGGAATTATGGAATTACCCTTGAGCGATTCCATCCCAGGTACGAGGATGAGGACGGTGTGTACAGGGGGGCTGCAAGCGAGCTTGTGATAACTGATGGTGGTCAGGTGGTTAAGAGGGACTTGGTGCATTCCAACCATCTGGTGGTCTATGAAGATGTGACGCTGTTCCAGAACGAGTACGGGTTTGCACCACTGTTCCTGATGAAAAATGAGACTGGTGCGGTGATATCGGGTTCGTATGTGTATGCAGAGGATGATGGCAGCGGCAGGTATATGACAGTATTCCCTGTTGCAGATACCGGGCTTATGGCCCAGATCACCCTGTATCCAAACTCATCCCGGAGGATACTGGAGAGCGGTTATGATATACCCCAGAATCCGCAGGTATACCTGGAACTGTTCGAGGGGGAACAGCCGGTATTTGACGGGGTGCTGGGACTGGACCAGATGGTACTGCTTGGTAATTATCCTGATGTGGGCGAGGTAACGCTGGGATTCTATGACCTGAAGCAATGGAGCATAATTGCTGTGGTGATAGACCGTGGGGTGCCATATATTTTCGGAGGAATATACCTGGCAGTGTTTTCAATGATGGTAATGTTCTTTTTCAGTCCCAGACACCTGTGGGGGGTGGAGGAGGAGGACGAGGATGGCAGGCCAGTATTATATATGGGTGGAAAGAGTGATAGGTATAAATCATCCTTTGAAGTTGAATTTAACAATCTAATAGAAGGAATCAAAAAGGAAGTACAAAATGGGTCAACTTGAATGGATTTTATATTTAACAGCGTCGTCATTTTACAGTATTAGCGCAGTTATATATATCCTCAGTGTGGTGTTCAAGAAAGAAGGCTGGCTGAGGTATGGCGCACTGGCAGCGTTTGTTGGGATACTGCCACATTCAGGCTCTTTGTATATTCGATGGGTGGAGTCGGGACACGGTCCGTACATGACCATGCATGAGGTATTTTCATCCTATGCCTGGGTTTCAATTGCTGTGTTTTTGATTGTGGCATTGAAGGTGGAAAGGATTCGGCTGGCAGGTCTGGTCGTTGTTCCGGTCTCGTTTATTATGATGGGGTTCGGGGCAACCCTGTCAAGGGATATTTATTCTGTTCCTGCATCGCTTAGCAGTTACTGGCTGATAGCCCATGTGGGTTTTGCCAAACTTGCGTTTGGAGGTATCCTTTTAGGGACCAGCCTTGCTGTGTTGTATCTCTTAAATGAACGGCAGGAGATGGGGAAAGGGTCTGAGGGTATGAAACAGTTCCTGGGGCGTTTTCCAAATAAGGAGATGCTGGACGATTTGAGTTACCAGTTCGTGAGTGCTGGGTTTCTATTTCTTAGTGTGATGATAGGGGCAGGGGCTGTCTGGGCATACCAGACGTGGGGGCGTTACTGGGCATGGGACCCTATCGAGACCTGGTCTTTGATAGCCTGGTTCGTGTATGGGATGTACCTTCACCTGCATATGAATGCTGGATGGCGAGGTAAAAAGGGTGCATGGATGCTTGTGTTTGGGATATTCATACTGGCATTTTCGTTGTTTGGCACTGGTGCTATTTATGTTGGGTTGCATTCTGCATATATGGTATAATGGGCTATAGATGTGAGAATGAAATAATTGGTATTTTAATTACATATTTTGCCAAACATCAGGGGTAAACATTTTAGTAATAAAGATTATTATTATTATTTGATCTGGCAGGCGTTTGAAGATATAAAAAATTAGGTATTATATATGAAAAAAAAAGTTCTTTTAATCACTCCCCCCTATCACTGTGGGGTACTTGAATCCGCTGGGTCATGGATGCCTCTGGGTTTGGTATATGTGGCTGGTAGTTTGCAACAGGCAGGGTATGATGTAGAGATATACGATGCCATGACCAAGTTCGATACTTTTGATGATATCAGGGCACGCATTGAGGCGTCTGCACCTGATATGGTTGCTTCTGCCGGTTATACGTCCAGCAATTATGATGCCATACAGGTGCTTCGAATTGCCAAGGAGATCAATCCGGATATTATCACCAATCTTGGCGGTATACATGCTACATTCTGCTGGAATGAGATTCTGCTGGAGGATGCTGATGCGGTGGATTATGTGATTGTGGGTGAGGGCGAGGAGACTACTGTTGAACTGCTGGACCATATTTTTTCAGGTAGGGACCCGGCGGGTGTGCTGGGGATATCCTACGTTAAGGATGGGGAAGTGGTGCATACCGGCCCCCGGCCTTTTATTACTGACCTGGACTCGCTGCCTGCGGTGTGGGACCTGGTGGAATGGAAGGATTATTCTTTCAAGACCAAGGCCAATTCTATATTGGCTGTGGTGAGTTCTTCAAGGGGTTGCACACAGAAGTGCACGTTCTGTTCCCAGCGTTTGTTCTGGAAAGAGACGTGGCGTGCCCGGAGTGCTGAGAATTTTGTGGCTGAACTTGAGTACCTGAACCAGACGTATGGTGTGGATGTGGCCATGATTGCGGATGAGATTCCTACCTGTGACAGGGAGCGGTGGGAGAAGATTCTTGACTTGCTTATTGAGAAGAACCTGGACATTGAGATATTGATGGAGACCAGGGTGGATGATATTTTGCGGGACAGGGATATTATCAATAAGTATAGGGAGGCGGGTATTTTGCACATTTATGTGGGTGCTGAGTCTGCTGACCAGGATACGCTGGACAGGTACCAGAAGGATTTGAAGGTTGAGGAGTCCAAGGAGGCTATTGACCTTATCAACAGTATGGATATTGTGTCCGAAACCTCGTTTGTGATGGGTATGCCTAATGAAACTGCTGAATCCGTTAAGGCGACTCAGGAGTTGGCTGCTTATTATGATGCTGATTTGACATTTTTCCTTGCGATTGCGCCCTGGCCTTATTCTGCCATTTATGCTGAACTTGAGCCGTATGTTGAAGTTAAGGATTATTCGAAGTATAATCTGGTTGAGCCTGTGGTGCGGCCTGTGGCTATGAGCAGGGATGAGTTGAACGGGCATTTGCTGGAGTCGTTCAGGCTGTTCTACATGGATAAACTGTCCAGGGTAGATGAGATGAGTGATTTCAAGCGGCGGTATATGATTGATGTGACGAAACTGCTGATAAATGATTCTTACCTGTCCGAGCTGATGAAGGGCGGCGAGATGCCCATGGCAGTGAAAGAGTTATTTGATAAGTATATTGACATCTCATAGTGTTGTTATCATTACTAATCTTACAACGATAATAAAATAATACTAGATGTAATAAAAATCAACAGCTCAATCATGGGGAAATAAGTTATAAAGTTAGGTTTGTTAACTCATAAAAAAATCATGATGGGATAACACCTTATTCAGAAACAATTATATAGTCATTTTTCATTAATATGTTTATCAAATTTGAAAAACGCCAGGCTTTGATTTTTTCATACCCTGGATGTTTGCTGGATGATACTTTATGTTGAAAAAAACCTATGATTGCAACTTAAAGAATGGCGAGAATCCCTGTTTCATAGTAGTGATGCTTGCTGTTTTATTTACTCTTTTAATGCGTTTTTTAGTTTCACCAGCACAGTATATGATCGAATCTGTTTCATCAATCGGTAGTGGGCTCCCGTATATGATGAACTGTAATATGGTATCCAAAAATATTTATGGGTGGATATATGCGAAAAAGAATAACTGACACAGGAAAAGGAAAAGGTATAGTCTCCGAGCAAAGTAGATGTCTATCTACAAGATTTTCAGCATCAAGCTCAGTCAGTAAACCCAGCCAAATCGCACTGAATACCGGACGGTCTCGCAATCCACCCAGCGAAGCCTGCCGCTCT
>DAOWEE010000116.1 GCA_030638625.1 Methanosarcinales archaeon | reverse complement strand
TGAATCTTCTGCTACAAACAAATGTACCATTTTTATCCCCCGTTATTACCATGTATAATAATTGATAGTTTATATCATTTATTAATAGTACAATTATGTGTAATTTTGTACTATTAATAAAATTGAGGGACTGTAAAGATATAATCGTTTATCATAAATTATTGTGAGTTTCATTCATGCAATAGTGTAAAAGGGTAAATGGTTTATACTTTCTACTGGTATTTGCATAATAATGGTCATAACTGATAGGGATAATGCATTATTTGAAGCCGGAATAAAATTAGGTGCACTATATCACCAGTTTGTAGGCTCACCGGTAAATCCGGGAACTGTGGATAGTCTGGAATCAGCCATCAGCCAGAGCATTTCTGTCCAGCCTTATGTCCGGCACATAACTGTTAGTATCGACAGGGATATGGTAGGTGAGAAGGCAGCTGGAGAATTCGGATACTGTGAACTGGAAGGACGAATGCTGGACGTGGAAGCCACAATCATATTCAACGATATCACAGCGCAGGTAGCATTGAAATTCGATAGAGAACTTGATTACCCTTTGATGCGAATAATTGATGTAACAGAACAAGAAAATCCTCCCTCCGGTCGGATTTACTTGAGCAAATAAAGTTATACATTATATACTAAAATAAAACGGAAAAAAGTATCATGGAAATCATCGAACTACTAAAAGTGCTCTATTGCGCACCATTTCTTTTATACTCATGTTACACAGACATCCAGACCAGAAGGGTTTCAAACCAGGTCTGGAAACTCATGCTTATAGGTGTTGCCCTGTTTGTTGCCAATGACATTATGACTGGCGGCATCCCTGCCGTTATCAAACTGTTGATTTCAGCAGTCATCATTTATGTTTTCGTGTACATAATTTTCCAGCTGGGCGGATTTGGCGGCGCAGATGCCAAGAGCCTGATAGTGCTGTCCATCCTGTTCCCGGTCTACCCCCAGATACAGTTGTTGGGCGCCCAATTCCCGCTTGAGGGAGTGCCCTTGATTGGACTCTTCGCATTCAGCGTGTTCGGGAATGCGGTACTGCTTACTATAGTGGTGCCCCTGGGGCTGCTGGTGTATAACCTTCTCACATTAAGCCCAGGGGAAATACTTGAGAGACCTGCGTATATCTTTGTGGGTTTCAAGACCGATATTTCAAGACTGTTGGGCCGGCACCTTAAGTTGATTGAAGAATATTCCATGTCGGATGGTGAAATTCATACCAGGTTCAGACGCGGTGGTGCCAATATTGATGAGGAGACTGTGAAGGAACTTGAAGGGTATGCCGCCCGGGAACTGATACCTGGGCGGGTATGGGTTACACCGGGCCTGCCTTTCATGATCCCAATAACCCTGGGATTCTTTGTTGCAGTATTTTAAGGGGATTTAATCTTCAATGTGACAAAACTCTTAATAATAGGCGGGTAAATAAGTAGTTTACATTAACTGAAAATGAGTGATTATATTGGCAAAAAAGAAACGAATAGCACAAAACAACAACTCTACGTCAGCCCAGCGCCCTGAACGCAGCGCACCGGCAAATGCAAAAAATGCCCCCCCAAACAATATGCCTTTTATTATAATTATCGGCCTGTTGCTTGTGGTTATAGCCTTTTTGATGTCAGGTGGCGGCTCTAATCCTGCCGCACCTGCAGGTAGCCCACCTGAAACTAACACAGTCGCCCAGCCCGATTTATATTCCAGTGAAATACCTGAACCCTACCTTTCTCCTGAATTTGAAGGTTTTTTCCCTGATAACATCAGCGGGATGAGGCGTGTTAAACTCCTGATGGACCCTTTGAATGATGAGTCAGGCGGTCGTTTTTCATCAAAGGTGGAAGATAGTGCCCATGTCCTGTATATTAGTGATTCTGTGCAGACAGATTTTGAGGTGGAATATTCGGTCTATAAGATGGAAAGTGCTGAGGCTGCGAGTGAAGTCCTTAAGTTCTATAATACCGAAACTGGCTGGAATGTACTGCCAAAGCAGTTCGATGGTGTTACTTTCTGGGTATGGCAGGGCTTTTTGGAAGGTGCAGGCAGGCCGTATGGAATGTACTTTTACTGGGACAGCATCAATGATGGAGCATTTTTACCAATTGAAAGACAAGGCACGAGTTTCATAGCGCAGTCAAATGCTGATTTGCTTTGTTTGCATGGGGAAACTGTGCAGGATGAGTATTTCATAATGGTGGATGTGCATGCACCTTTCGAGAAAGTAAACGGCTTATCTGACCAGATGTTTGCAGAGGCTGCACACCTGATAAGTTCACAGGAAAGCCAATTGTAAGTATGGATTTAACTCCGGCCCTTACTACATTCAGTCTTATCGCCCTGGCAGAGATGGGCGATAAGACCCAGTTGATTGCAATTGTGTTGTCAACAAGGTATTCCAAGACTCATGTATTTGCAGGGTTGATGGCTGCTTTTGTGGTACTGACTGCGCTGGCAGTGGGTGTGGGTGAAGTGGTTTTTGCCTTTATTGGCCCCCATATTATTGGAATCGTGGCGGGGTTGCTGTTCATTTTGTTCGGGGTAATTACCATCCTGATGGATGACGATGACGACGACGATATAAAAAAATCTGGAACCCGCAGTGCTTTCATGACTGCTTTTAGTCTGATAGCGCTTGCAGAACTTGGTGACAAGACTGAAATTGCTGTTATTGCTCTTTCGGCGCAGTATCATGCACCTGTTATGGTCTTTTTGGGTGCAGTGCTGGGACTGGGGTTGGTAAGTGCGCTTGGTGTGGTTATTGGTGGTAGGTTGCAGAGTATTGTGCCAATGGATAAGTTGAGGGTTGGGTCAGGGATACTGTTTTTGGTATTTGGGGTGCTGTTTTTGATAGGGGTATAATCTGGTGGCTTGTCTTTAGCAATATCAAAAATAATCAAACTCTGCACTTTGTTGATACATATCAACAAGTCAAAAATAAACTCAAGCAAGGTTCATGACTATCACACAGTGGCATTGATCGTGAATAACGGAATAATGATCATTAACACAGACCAGAAAAAACCTACTCTATTGACCTTAAACCTCCCCACTTTTTTGACAAATCGTTCCAATATTGCCAGCAGGATCAGAATTATTAACATGGCATTGAAGGCCGCGATGGATATACTCTGTTCCATGGGTAAAAATTCTACAAAGGATCCAGGATTCGGCCATCTTACGAGGAAGAATATGAGGGGAATATGGCCAAGACCAATATAGGCAAAGGTTATTAGGTGCAATTTAAGCCACGACTTCAGCCGCGGGTTGGGATGCAACAGTTCTGTCTCTCTTCCCCTTTCTATCAAATATAGTATTAGCACTATGAGCAAAAGGCTTGATGCTATAATTGTTGCTGTACACCATGACCAGAAACCAAGCTGGCCAGGAACGACGAAAAACGCAGCGATAACCGCAGCCAGCTGGCAGGAGATCATCCTGAAATTATAGGCAATCCCAACAGTCATGAAGGTTAAGGGAAGGGCAAAGTTGTGTCCCCATCTGGAATCGACTAAAAATGTGGAAAATGCAGGTCCAAGCCAGAAGACCAGCCATAATACACCCAGGACAAGAATACCTGTATTAGCAGTCATCATTTTTTCTTTATCGAAGGTAAACGATTCCCCCATAGGCATGAGTGATACTTTAATCCTATAAGATAATTACCTGCCTGTTGATAAAAAATTGACTTGATAATTGTGTGATTCATTTTTCCGGGTCAAAATGATATGATAATGGAACAAGATA
>DAOWEE010000160.1 GCA_030638625.1 Methanosarcinales archaeon | reverse complement strand
TGATGTGACGCAGCTGGGTGTGGTGCCAACGCCTACCCTTGCATTTGCGGCAAGGAACTTTGATGTGGGAGTGATGATTACAGCCTCCCACAATCCAGCCAGGGATATCGGCATCAAGCTATGGAACCCTGACGGGATGGCCTTTGACAGCAGTCAGCAGCAGGAGATTGAACAGGCAGTCGAGGTGGCAGGATTTGCGTTGGCTGATTGGGACCGTATCGGTATAACCAGCGAGTATGAGATGGGGGTTAATGACCATATCAGGACTATAATTGATACGGTGGGTCCACTTGAGAATGCTCCAAAGGTGGTGGTTGATTGCGGCAGTGGTGCAGGTTCTGTGATTACACCCCTGCTGCTCAGGATGATGGGGTGCCGGGTGCTTGCTTTGAATTCGCAGTTAGACGGGCATTTTCCGGCCAGGAACCCTGAACCAAAGGAAGCTAACCTGGGACTGCTCATGAAAACTGTGCAGGACTGGGGTGCTGATATTGGGATTGCCCATGATGGTGATGCAGACAGGATGATGGCAGTGGATGATAGGGGCAGGTTTGTTGGCGGGGACCAGTTGCTGGCTATATTTGCTGCTCATGAGGATGCAAAGAGCATTGTTGTACCTGTGGATACTTCAATGGTTGTGGACGATGCCCTGCCAGGTGCAAAGGTTATTCGGAGCAGGGTGGGTGATGTTTATGTGGCAGAGGCGATGAAAAAGGAAGGGGCTAAATTTGGCGGAGAGCCGTCGGGAAGCTGGATTTTTCCCAGATTGTCATTTTGTCCCGATGGTATCTATGCGGCAGCCAGGCTGATTGAGATTGTAGGCGGCGGGAAACTCTCTGAAATGGTGGACAAGCTGCCGGTTTACCAGACTATGAGGACGGGGGCTGTTTGTGCTAATGAACGAAAGCCAGAGGTGATGGCAGCGGTTTACTCTGAATTATCTTCAATGGGTGAGGTTAGTGATATTGATGGTATCAGGGTGGAGGTTGACGGTGGATGGGTGCTGGTGAGGCCGTCAGGCACCGAGCCCAAGATAAGGATAACTGCTGAGGGTCGGTCAGGGGTGGATGAGTTGTTCCATTCTGTTTGTCGTATTGTGAAGTCGGCAACCGGTTCGACGTGTGATTAAAGTAAACATCTTTTTATTGTAACAGATACAAAACATAAACCACATGAAAGCCGTAATCCTCGCCGCCGGAGAAGGGACACGCATGCGCCCCCTGACCAGCCACCGTCCAAAAGTGATGCTTCCAATCGGGAACCGCCCTCTACTGGAGCATGTCATTGAACAGGTAAAAAATGCAGGTGTGGACCACTTTATAGTGGTGATAGGTTATCAGGGCGATACCATCATAGAACATTTCGGTGAAGGAAAGCGGTTCGGCGTCAAAATTGATTACGTAATACAGGAGGAACGGTTGGGTACGGCCCACGCCATCGGTACTGCCCGTGCGCTAATTGATGAGCGGTTCCTTGTGTTGAATGGCGATGTCATGGTCACAACAGCACAGGTCAGGACACTGTTTGAACGGGATGAGGTAGCGGTCATGGCTGCACTGGAAGTGGACGACGCATCACAGTTCGGTGTGCTTGAAGTGGATAGCGGATTGGTTATGAAATTGCATGAAAAACCAGAAATACCGCCAACCAATCTTGCCAATGCAGGTATCTATGTATTCGAACCCGATGTATTCGGAGGCATTGACAAAACGCCCCTTTCCCCGCGAGACGAATACGAGATTACCAAAACCATCCAGGATATGATTGATAGCGGCATCCATGTGGGATACCAGATACTGTCTGGCACTTGGCAGGATGTAGGCAGGCCGTGGGAGTTGCTGGATGCGAATATGGAATATCTTAAAACAATTAGCAATGACATCAAGGGCGAAATAGAGGATGATGTACACATCCACGGCCCGGTAATAATCGAAGCGGGTGCCAGGGTACGCAGCGGTGCATACATCGAAGGGCCTGCCATCATCGGGCCTGACTGCGATATCGGGCCCAATTGTTATATCCGCCCTTACACAAGTCTGGGCAGGGGTGTGCGTATCGGGAATGCTGTTGAGGTCAAGAACTCAATAATAATGGACCGTACTCATGTGGGCCACCTGTCGTATGTGGGCGACAGTGTGATTGGAAGCGGCTGCAATTTCGGTGCAGGGACAAAAGTAGCGAACCTGAGGCATGACGGTGGCAATATCAAGATAATGATAAACGGCAACAGAGTTGATTCCGGGCGCAGGAAACTGGGCACCATCATGGGAGATGACGTGCATACCGGCATCAACAGCATGTTGAACGTGGGTTCGGTCATCGAGCCCGGCAGTAATATCAAGCCAGGTGAATTTGTAAGGGATTACTACCCTCATGAGTAAAACTTGAAAAATGGGTGAATAAAAGTTGAAAGTTTCTGTAATAGGTTCAGGTTATGTGGGTACAGTTACAGCTGCATGTTTTGCTGAACTGGGCCACCACGTAGTATGCATAGACATCGACCCTGAAAAAGTTGATATGATAAACAGGGGCGAACCTCCAATCTACGAAGAGGGGCTGGAAGAGTTACTTACAAAGCATGCAGGTACGAATATCAGGGCTACCAGCGATTATGATGATGCCGTATCCAGCACAGATGTTTCGTTCATCTGCGTTGGCACGCCTTCGGACGATGAAGGCAATATTGACCTGTCTATTGTGAAGGCAGCCAGTGCAAGCCTTGGTGAAGCAATGGCTAAAAAGGAAGCTTATGACGTTGTTGTGGTTAAAAGCACAGTCGTGCCCCTGACTACTGAAAATGTGGTAGTACCCATAATTGAAAAAGC
>DAOWEE010000315.1 GCA_030638625.1 Methanosarcinales archaeon | reverse complement strand
TATGTTAAAGGAGCGCGGATTTGATACTGAGCAAAAGATCATAAAGACCATCGGTGATGCGTTCACTGACCGCCCCCTGCACCAGGTGCCGGGAGTGGGTGCGTTCGTGCGCGAACTGGATGACAGGATGCTGGAGGGTGAGATTGATATTGCGGTCCACAGTATGAAAGATATCCCAACCGAGCGGCCTGATGAATTGGTTATTGCTGCTGTACTGGAACGGGACTCGCCTCTGGACGTGTTGCTGACAAATGACGGCTCCACTCTGGACGAGCTGGCCGATGGGGCTATTATAGGTACCACAAGTATGCGCAGGCGCTCCCAGCTTCTGAGATACAGGCCTGACCTGAATATTCAGGACCTGCGGGGTAATATCAATACCCGCCGCCGTAAACTTGAGGAAGGCCAATACGACGGCATCCTGCTGGCAGAAGCCGGATTGCAGCGCATGGGCTGGGAACTGGATGTGGCGCAACTTGACCCTGATAATTTCTGTCCGGCTGCTAACCAGGGAACCATTGTGGTGGTGACAAAAAGGGATACTGAAGGCCACAAAGCTGTATCGCTGCTGGACCATCCTACTACTAATCTTGAGACAAAGCTTGAGCGTATAGTGATAGGTATTTTGGGAGGGGGCTGTTTGGTCCCTATTGCGGCTTTTGCTACGACTGAGGGTAATGATGTGAGGATTCGGGCTGAGGTGCTGTCGCTGGATGGCGATAGGTTTGTAAAGGTGGATGAGGTCGTGCCTCTTGAGAGGTGTGAGGAGGAGGCGAAGCGGCTGGGACATCTGCTTGTTGAGAAGGGTGGTCAAGAACTGGTGAAGGAAGCTGTTGAGAAGTTATCTGGGATTTAAAAAAAACCGGACGTCGGGAGGATCCACCCGATTTCCATTATTTGCATATTTTTTTCCTATGACTTATCTTTATGACAAGAATAATCCGTTTTCCTTCATCAACGTCTAAAATAACTCTGTAGTCACCCACACGTAACCGATATCCTGGGTCATCGACAAGCTTGGTCACATGAGTATGCGGCCGGATTTTTATTCGTTGTAACGTTGAAATAATTTTTTTCTGAACATCTGTGTCCAATTTTTTCAATTGTTTTACTGCACTATCTGAAAGTGTTGATGTGAGAAGTTATCATGCAGGTCAATTAGAAAATTCTAATTTCACAATCAGGAAATTATATCATACTTCCAGAACCATAAGAAAAACTATATTTTACTTCAAGAAAACGGAGTTAAACATATGAACAGCAAAAAACTGGGCAAGATATACCTTGTAGGCAGCGGTCCTGGCGACCCGGAACTGCTCACTATCAAGGCACGCAGGCTCATAGACGAGGCCGAGGTCATAGTATATGACCAGCTCCCTGGAAAGCAGATTCTGGCCAGCATGCCCGAAGATGCAGAAAAGATAGATGCAGGCAAATATGCTGGCAGCCACACCCTCAGACAGGAGCAGATAAACCAGGTACTGGTGGATAAAGCTAAAGAAGGGAAGAATGTGGTCAGGCTGAAAGGCGGCGACCCGTATGTATTCGGACGCGGCGGCGAAGAGGCGCAGGTGCTGGTTGCCAATGGCATCGAGGTTGAAATCGTGCCAGGCATTACATCAGCTATTGCAGCGCCAGCCTATGCAGGTATACCTGTTACCCACAGGGACCACGCCAGCATGGTGACCTTTATTACAGGACATGAAGACCCTACCAAAGAGGATTCTGCCCTGGACTGGGACGCACTGGCAAAGTTTAGCGGTACCATAGTTATCCTGATGGGTGTAAGCATGCTGCCCCGTAATGTGAACGAACTGATGAAACACGGTAAAGACCCTGCAACCCCGGTGGCCCTGATAGAGCGGGGAACCCGGCCTGACCAGAGAACCACAGTAGGTACACTGGAAAACATTGTCAAGCTGGCAGAGGAGAGAGGCGTCAAGGCTCCGGCCATTACCATAATAGGCGGTGTGGTCACCCTGCATGATGAACTGGGTGAACTCAGGTAGTTTTGATGGGAATTATGG
>DAOWEE010000326.1 GCA_030638625.1 Methanosarcinales archaeon | reverse complement strand
TCTTGATGTTGTATCAGACAAAAAAGACGTGCTCTCCATTATCGGCGTGGTACCCCAGGAGAATAGTTTCTATGACGAACTCACAGTGGCAGAGAACCTCAGGTATTTCGGCTCACTCTACGGCGTTGCAGGGATTGACATCAAGAAAAGAAGCCACCGTATGCTGGAGATGCTCCAGCTAACCGAAAAGAAAGGCAGCCGTGCAAGCACCCTGTCCGGCGGCATGAAGACCAGGCTGAACATTGCCTGTGCGCTGATACACAAACCAGAGGTGCTCATACTTGACGAACCCAGTGTGGGACTGGACCCCGTATCCAGGAAGGCACTCTGGGATACTATCAGGGAAGTGAACAATGAGGGGACTACCATACTTATCACCACTCATTATATGGACGAGGCCGACCTGCTGAGCAACCGGATACTGATAATGCACAAAGGCAATATCGTTGTGGAGGGGACGCCGGAAGAGTTGAAGAACACAGTGGGTGAGCGGGTTATCCAGATAACCAGCACACCAGGAAACTACCACGACCTTATAGAGCAGCTGGGTTCGCTTAAGAGTGTGGCGTCCTGTGTTGACTCTGAAAAAGGATTGAAAATAACTCTCAATAACGAGCAGGCATTGGAGCAGATCATTGACATATTTGAATCCGGGAGCGAGCACATCACCAATATTGAATCCAACCGCCCCAGCCTGGAGAATGTTTTTATTCATTTTGCACAGGAGGAGTGGCATTGACCATTCTCTCTGTGATTAAAAAGGACCTGACTATCTATACCCGTCATACCAGGACAGTATTGCTGATATTCCTTGCACCCATACTTATCATGATATTGATAGGGTCAGTGTTCTCAGGAGGTACTGACCAGGGACTGAAGGATATCAGGCTGGGTGTAGGCGGCGGCTCAGAACTGGGCGCGGAAATTATCCAGGAACTGAACAGCAGCCAGATGTTCATAATCATTGCAGAGAATACATCAGACCCTGATGTTATCGAAAAAGGGGTTCGGAGCGGGAGATACAGTGCAGGTATTTTCATACCAGTGGATGAGACCCAGGCCATGAAATTGTATATTGACAATTCCAGGGTCCAGATAGCGCCGGTCATATCTACGGTGTTCATAACCACCACTGAGAAGATGTCCTACGAACTCACACTCGGCTTTCTCAGCCGGCTATGGGAGGAACTGGGCCAGATGGAATCCAAACTGGACCCTCTTCAAGAAGGAGTGGTGGCAATTAACAGCAGCATCAATTCCCTGAACAGCAGTACTGCAGACGTGATAACTGCACTGGATGAACTCAACGCAACCCGCCTGAATGCTTCGGTTGATGAAATGAAACACACCCTTGAGCAGATGAAGGTTGACCTGAACCAGACTGCTGCAGACATTAATGTTACACGGCAGGAGATTAAGCAGCTGGATGAGAATGTGGACTATATCTACAATGATGCAGTCCTGTTAAGGGATGAACTGGAAGTGGTGGTGGATGATATCGATGCCGCCGATGCTGCACTGCTGGACCTTCAGACCAGTTTGCAGCAGACCTATGATTTCACCTGCACTGTCGACCCGTCACAGGCACAGTGCATAACCCTGAACGTCACCATCCAGCAAGTGCAGGATACCAGGGACTTGCTGCAGGAGCGTACTGCTCCGGTGATTTCGCTCTACGATAGCCTGGATAACCTGGCACAGACCAGTGCACAACTACACAAAAAACTGGAAATGACAGATGCCCGCCTCCAGGAAATGCAGGAATCCATTGACAACTACACTCTTGAGATATCCAATATTAATGAGAATATCGCTGATATAGAGAATGTTGTGACCACGCTGGGGGAAGTGAAGGAACAATCGGCAAACACTTCACAGAAGCTGGAAAAGCTTTCCACAGGTATGGCGAACAGCACGGCTTCACTTGCATTAGAGATAGAGAAAACCAAGGGTGTCATTAATGAGGTGATCACGAAATCGCCTACCGCTATTGCCGCTCCTGTATCAATGGAAATTGAACAGGTGTTCAGGGATAAGTCCCAGCTTGAGTTCCTGATGCCTGGTATCATATCCATTGTGCTGATGTTTATATCGTTCATGCTGGCATCCATCACCATCATCCAGGAGAGGGCACAGAAAACCCTGATACGCACGCTGCTCACGCCCCTGAGCCTGGAGGAGTTCCTCTTTGCCAAGACCTTTGCGCTGATACTCATCGCCCTGTTGCAGGGAATCATCATGGTCATTGTGGCATTCCTGCTGTACGGGGTGCTCATCCCGGTATCCCAGTGGGCCGAACTGTTCCTGGTGATACTGGTGTATTCGGCATCCTTTATCGGTATCGGGATGGCACTGGCCACGCTGGCCGATTCCGAGAATACGGCAATGCTGATGTCTTTGGTGCTGAGCATACCCATGCTGTTTCTGTGCGGTATGTTC
>DAOWEE010000222.1 GCA_030638625.1 Methanosarcinales archaeon | reverse complement strand
CGGAAGAGGAGAAATTGATGAATGCCGGATTGTACTCTCTGATGGTTCCACACGTAACATACATTCGAATAGCGACGTTGAATTTGACAACAATGGTAAAGCGGTCAAAAGGTATGGAATTGTACTTGACATAACCGAGCGGAAACAGGCTGAGAAAGCGCTTTATGAATCGCATGAAATGTTTTCCACTATAATGGACAGCCTGGATACAATTGTCTATGTTGCGGATATGGATACACACGAGATAATATTTTTAAACCAGCATGCAAAAGACGTCTTCGGGGATATTGTTGGGAAAACATGCTGGAAGACAATTCAGGTTGGCCAGTCGGGTCCCTGTGATTTCTGTACCAACAAAAAACTGGTTGATGCTGATGGTGTGCCTACTGGCACTTACGTATGGGAACATTTTAATGAAACTGTAAAACGCTGGTATTCGATTCGTGACCGTGCAATCCAATGGATGGATGGACGTATCGTCAGGCTGGAGATTGCTGTCGATATCACAAAACAAAAAGAAAACGAACTTGATCGCACACGTCTATCTCGTATTATCGAATCCAGTTTAAATGAGATATATGTGTTTGATGCAAAGACACTTCATTTTATCAATGTAAATACTGGTGCTCTTAAAAACCTGGGCTACACTCTTGATGAGATAAAGTTGAAGACAGCGTTTGACATAAAACCAGAATTCAATGAGAGTTCGTTTAAAGAACTGATTGCCCCCTTGATTGAGCATGAAAAATCCACCATTGAATTCCAGACCGTACATCGCAGGGCTGATGGGAGTATTTACCCTATTGAAGTGCACCTGCAACTTATCGAGGATATCGATGAACCTGTATTTTTAGCAATAATCATTGACATCACTGAGCGTAAACAGACTGAAGAGGCACTTCAGGAGAGTGAAGAAAGATATCGCAGCCTTTTTGAAAGCTCAATGATAGGAATCGGATTAAGTCAGCATAATCGCGTTATTTCAGCAAATAAAGCATTACTGGACATCTTTGGCTACGAATCTCTTGAAGAATTCAGCAAAATTCCGATTATGGACCATGTTGCTCCGGAATCTAAACATATGATCAATGATTTTAAAAAAAACAGGGAGCTTGTGACGTCTCCACAAAAAGTAGAATATCGGATAATTCGTAAAGGTGGAGAAATTAGAGACATTGAAGCAATATTTAATTTTATTAAAATTTCTGGCGAGAAGTATTCGCTGGGTACTTTTATAGATATAACAAAGCGCAAGCATGATGATCTTGAAATCCTCAACAAGAACCGTAACTTATCTGTTCTATATTCAACTGCTTCAATTGCCGCTGAATATTCCAAAATCGATGACATTCTTAGTAATGTCTTAACTTACATTCTTGATTACCTTGAAAGTGAAGCGGGCGGGATATACCTGATAGATGAAAGATTGGATGAGATTGTTTTGCATGCACATAAGGGATTATCAGATGAATTTTTAGAAACGATTAAGCAAGTTCCATTAAATGACCCGACTGTTGCAGCAGCAATGTCATACAATGACGTTTTTATCAAAGAATCTTATAAAAGCGAAGAAATAACCACACTGGAAAAAGACCACAACATTGAGAAGGTTGTAACATTAAAACTGATGTCACGGGAAAAAATCATTGGTTTTGCAAACATTGTGATACCGTCAGAGCGCGAGATATCTAAAGAGGATATACCTGTTCTGGAGTCTATTGGCAAACATGTCGGTATTGTAATTGATAATTTACGCCTTTTAAATGAAACACAAACAGCAAATGAAGAACTCAAATCCCTGAACAAGATAAAGGATGAGCTGCTCTCGAATGTAAGCCATGAACTAAAAACCCCTATCACTTCCATAAAGGGTTATAGTGAATTGATAGTCGATGAAAAATTGGGTAAAATCAATGAACAGCAAAAAAATGCAATGGAAGTGGTTGTACGCAATTCTGAGCGACTGAACCGATTGATAGATTCGTTGATATACCTTACACTAGTAAGGGTTGGTAAGGTCAAATACAAATTTGGCCAAATCCGAATTGATAATATTATAGATAGTGTTGTTTGTGATATATCACAACTTGTTGAGAAAAAAGGTCTGACCATTGAAAAGAAAATACCTACATCCCTGCCGTCAATAAATGGGGATGAAGATAAAATAATCGAGGTTTTGATAAACCTCATCGATAATGCAATTAAGTTTACACCAACCGATGGCAAGATAACAGTAGAGGCTGATGCGGAGGGGGAT
The DNA here is from genome assembly GCA_030638625.1 of Methanosarcinales archaeon. Lineage (GTDB taxonomy): Archaea > Halobacteriota > Methanosarcinia > Methanosarcinales > Methanocomedenaceae > Methanocomedens_B. The sequence continues at coordinate 1,508 of DAOWEE010000222.1, read as the reverse complement.
AATCTGCACATTAGAGTAAGCGATACGGGTATAGGAATACCACCCGAACATATCGCAAACATGTTCCAGGAATTTTACCAGATAGATGCATCATCAACTCGGAATTATGGTGGAGCCGGTCTTGGGCTTTACATCAGCAAAACCATAATTGAGGGACATAATGGGAAAATCTGGGCAGAAGCCGAAGAGGGAGTTGGCACAACGGTACATGTAATATTGCCTAAGTAATTTTATTTATATTGAAAAGGAGACCAAATGACCGGTATATCAAACCCTGAACCGGAGCTCAATCCTGGCGACAGTAGTAGCCAAACTACGGTTAGAAGGCCATATCTCAGCATCACTGAGGTCTTATTTGGTATATTGATAATGGCAGGGCTTTATCTAATAAGTGTTTATAGTTATCTCCTGTTCCACAGTCTTGTTGAAGTATTTGGAATTGTGGTAGCTTTCACCATATTTCTTCTTGCCTGGCACTCCCGACGATTCATAGATAATAATTATTTCATAATTGTAGGCATAGCTTTCCTGTTCATTTCTTTTATGACCTTGCTCCACACACTTGCATACAAAGGCATGGGTGTATTTGTTGGATATGATGCTAATCTTCCAACTCAGTTGTGGATTGCCACCCGATATCTGGAAGCAATCACTTTCTTCATTGCCCCTTTGTTGTTGGGTCGTAAGTTGAAGTACAATTTTGTATTTATCGGTTATACTGTGGTAACAAGCATTTTACTGGCATCTATCTTTTATTTGAACATTTTTCCTGACTGCTTTGTTGAAGGTGTGGGACTGACAGCATTCAAAAAAATAAGTGAATATATTATTTCCCTTCTATTACTGTTCTCCCTCTACTTGTTATTTCAAAAGCGCAATAATTTTGACACAGAAGTGCTTCATCTTTTGTCAGCAGCCATTATTGTGAGTGTATTTGCCGAATTAGCATTTACTTTTTACATTAGCGTGTATGGTTTTTCTAATCTTGTCGGGCACTTTTTAAGGTTCATATCATTTTATCTGTTTTATAAGGCTATTATTGAAAAAGCCCTGACCAAACCTTATGACATTTTATTCAGGTCTCTTAAGCAAAATGAAAACGCGCTGCGTGAAACCAGGGATTATCTGGAGAAATTGATTGATTATACCAATGCTCCGTTTATTGTTTGGAATCCTGAGTTAGAGATAACAAGGGTCAATCATGCATTCGAGCACCTTACCGGCTATACTGCCAATGAGTTGATGCATAAAAAACTGCACATGCTGTTCCCGGATTCAAGCAGGCAGGAATCATTGAATGAGATTAAGCGCACCTTGAGTGGTGAACAATGGGAGTCGGTGGAAATTCCAATTTTTCACAAGGACGGGACCATCCGGCTGACACTATGGAATTCTGCGAACCTTTATGGTGAAGATGGCACAACTGTTCAGGCCATTATAGCCCAGGGTATTGATATTACTGAGCGCAAGCAGGCAGAAGATGCACTGAAAATGAGCGAAAAGTTGTT
>DAOWEE010000300.1 GCA_030638625.1 Methanosarcinales archaeon | reverse complement strand
GCAGCGGGTCAAGGATCCTATAACATTTAAACGATTTTCTATTGAGACCACAGGTGAGGTCAGTGAAAAAGGACTAACCGACATGCTGGAAGATTTTGCTCTTCCATATATAACTGGCATACTCCTGTTAATTTCAATTTTTACTTCCTCTGGATATCTGCTGCAAAGTGTAGCAGAGGAAAAAGAAAGCCGGATAATCGAGATACTATTATCCTCAGTAACTCCAATTGAAATGCTCACAGGAAAGATTGTCGGACTGGGTTCGGTAGGACTGTTACAGATAGCGATCTGGCTGTCAGTGGGTTTTGCCGGATTGATATATGTTTTTGCTATATCTATCAATCCCTTTTTGTTAATCCTTTCTCTGGCATATTTCGTACTTGGATTCCTGTTATTTGCCAGTATGATGGGGGCTGTGGGAGCAATGAGCGGTTCAATGCGTGAAAGCCAGCAGTTCATTCCGATCTTCACTTTCCCGGCAATAGCACCCATATTGTTCATGCAGGTATTGATTACCGAACCAGAGGGTAAGTTATCGATGTTCTTTTCCATGTTCCCATTAACATCTCCCGTTGCCATGTTGATACGTATGGGTGTTTCTGATGTACCGGTCTACCAGATAGCAATAAGTTTATTGATTTTGATGGTGTCTGTATATTTTGTGATACTGGCTTCTGCCAGGTTGTTCAGGGTTGGACTGTTGATGTATGGAAAGCGACCTGCTATTGGCGAAATTTTCAGATATATGAAAACAGGTTAGAGGTAAATAATGGAAGAAAAAAGGGTGCAACAAATGGAAGATGTTTTATCCACACAGGAAGTCGAAAAGACCTATCATCTGGGAAAACTTGCAGTCCCGGTACTGAAAGGTATCAACATCTCCATAAAGCGCGGCGAGTTCGTAGCCATCATGGGCCCGTCGGGCAGTGGTAAGACCACACTGATGAACCTGATAGGCCTGCTTGACAGGCCCAGCCAGGGCAAATTCTTTCTTGACGGCGTGGATACATCCATTTTATCTGACATGGAGCTTGCTAGGATACGTGGCAAAAAGATAGGCTTTGTATTCCAGACCTTTAATTTAATAGCCAGATTCGATGCCCTGAAGAACGTGGAACTGCCCATGATATACCAGGAGATACCTAAGGCAAAGCGAAGAGCCAGGGCCGTAGAGCTGCTGGAACAGTTGAAACTGGTGGACCGCATGCACCATAAACCCCCTGAACTTTCAGGCGGTCAGAGACAGAGAGTCGCTATTGCCAGGGCACTGGTGAACCGGCCGGATATACTTCTGGCAGATGAACCCACCGGTAATCTTGATACTAAGACCGGGGAAGAAATTATGAATATTTTCAAAAAACTTAATTCAAGTGGCAAAACAATTATTATGGTAACCCATGAACAGGAAATTGCAGATACATGCCACAGGATAATAAGAATCAGGGATGGATTGATAGTATGAGAATAATAAAGATAATTGGATTTTTACTAATATTAATGTTGGTACAGGTCTCAACGGCTGCCACTGATATCACTGTCCGGCCTTCAGTGATGGTGGAATATTCTGTTGACCCGGCATATCTTATGCCTGGGGATGAGGGTACAGTTACGGTCACACTGAAAAATGCTGCAGAGTTATATTCATATTATTCTGCACCCCAGGATAAGGAATTCGACCTTACAGCTCAGGTATTGGAGGCATCCCTTATGGGAACTGATGTGGTAATGGTAACCAGTGGCACATACTATGATGTGGGACTGCTGGGGCCAGGCGATACCATAGATTTTACATATTCCATTATTGTGAGTGAAAATGCCCCTGACAGCATCCAATTTCTTAATTTTGTTTTTGTGGGTGGTGGGAATATGTATGATGTCAAGTGGAAGGTACCGGTGACCATCGATACCAGCAGGATTAAATTAATAAATTCTGAGATTAGCAAGAATGGGGACTATATAGTGCTTGACATAGCAAATGTAAGACCAAACACAATAAAAGCCGTTACCATTGTTCCTGCAACAAACAATGTGGAGTTCCAGCCTGCGCAGTATTTTATCGGTACCATGGATTCGGACGAGATGTTCACTATCCAGTTCGATATTGAGCCTGAAGATGGTGTTGAGCAGATAGGTGTCAAGGCAATATTCAAGAACGGGAACAACTGGCACGAATCAGACATCCAGACAATCAATGTGAACAATTCTAAACCCCTGGACATTGTCGGGACTGAATCAAATCCTATGCTGTTGCTCGGGATAGTGGGCGGTCTGTTTGCCCTAATCATAATTTTCTTTGTCGTAATGCGAAAGCGAAGAAGTTCCAGTGAATAAGCATGAAATACTACGACGCCCTGGAATTTGTATTCCTGAGCTTTAGAGGTGAAAAGTTCAAGACCATAATGTCAAGTCTTGGCATTATCATCGGAGTGGCAGCTATCGTGGTCATGCTCTCTGTTGGTGAGGGATTGATTACCGGGGTTTCTGGCGTTTTTGGTGATATGGACCTGAACATGGTACAGGTAATACCTGGTGGTTTTGACGAGGGAACTTCTGGCAGAACTATGAAGGCCGCTATACTGGATGATAAGGACGTTTCAATGTTAGAGGGTGTTGTAGGGGTGGTAAGTGTATCTCCTCGAACCCAATATTACGGTATTTTCAGTATGATGTTCAGGAGTGACGAATCCAGTGTGGGAATTGTGGCAATTTCACCATCAAAAGAACCGGGATTATCAAAATCCATTGAAGCTGGCAGGTTCCTTCTTGATTCGGACAGGAATAGTGCGGTGCTGGGGTATGATATTGCCAATAAGATGTTTGATATGCCTATTAATCCAGGTTCACATATTGTCATTGAAAATACCATGACGCATGATACATTTGATTATAGGGTGGTCGGAGTACTCAGAGATTCTGAACAGATGTCAATACTGGGAGGTAGCTCTAATTCCCAGATTTATGTTACCCATCCATCTATGAAGAATCTAATTGATATTGAAGACTACTCTTATACGACCATTAATGTCTGGGTGGAGGACGAGGAAAAGGTTCCTGAGACAATTGTACGTATGGAAAAGGCTCTTCAACGGACTAATAAGAATGAACTGTTTACAATTTTCGACCAGGGTTCTATATTGGAAAGTATCACAGAATTGCTTAACATGGTGAAATACGGGCTTGGAGGCATAGGCGCTATAGCCCTTGCGGTGGGAGGCATTGGTATTATTAATGTGATGATGCTTACTGTTACCGAACGAATAAAGGAGATTGGCATTATGAAAGCAGTAGGGGCCAATAAAGGTGACATCAGGACATTGTTCCTGATAGAATCCGGCATCCTTGGGCTTGTTAGTGGCCTTATCGGGGTTTCATTGGGAGGTGGGATGGCATATTTAATATCAGTCCTGGGGAATTTCCCAAGTACTGTGACCATGACATCTATTTTAATTGGGCTGGGCTTTGGAGTGATAACTTCTGTGGTGGCGGGTGTATACCCTGCATCCAGGGCGGCACGGCTGGACCCGGTGGAGGCTCTGAGGGCTGAATGATGGTTGTTGGATTATGAATTATGATTGATAGATTATGTGTTTAGGAGGAAAATGAATGAATCTGGCAGATAGAATTATCGGGATGATAACGAATCCCGCAGAGACGATTAAGGATATTTCAGAACATCCTTACATAGAAGAAGCTGTTCTTATTGTGGGAATTACTGCGGTATTTTCGGCAATTTCTGCATACCTGGTGCAAAGTAAGATTATCTATGATTTTTCTGATATAGATACATCTGGTCTGGAAACATTTCAATTAATAACCACAGTGATGCCTATTGTAATGGCATTGATTGGCGTATTGATTGTGTGGGTAATTGCTGCAGGCATTGTCCATCTGGTCTCGGTGGCACTTGGCGGGGAAGGCCAGTTTATCCAGATGCTGGTGGTTTATGGTTATGCGTATATCCCAATTATGATAAGTGTAGTTATCGGGATTGTTTTGATGAACTTTATTGAGCCGATTACCATTACGATCTCTTCTACCGGCGGCGCCCAAGGCGATATGGGTGGTTTTTATTCCAATCCATTATTCCAGGTTTCATTAGTTACGGGCACATTATTGAAATTGTGGACAATCGGCCTGGTGTTCATGGGAGTCAAGCAAATCCATGGTTTGGATACGAACAAGGCTTTAATTGCTGTGGCTTTGCCGTTGTTGTCCCTGGTATTCAGTATTGTAATGGGAATGATTTCTAATTCGTTAATGGGATAAAATAAACATTCTTTGTTGAAGGTGGTGGCGAGTATTCACCCCTTCAACTTTGGAATTAAGTGGTTATTGCGATTTGGCCCACTTGCATAGTAAACCTGAGTATTTTTAAAGTAATGATGCTTATTGTTACTTAATGAATCCGTGAGATTGGGAAAATGTATCGTGGGGGGCAAATTAATGAATTTGACTGGCAGAATTACTGGGATGATAGTACGACCCGGTGAAACCATAAAAGATATCTCAAAATATCCAGATGTTGGAGAAGCGGGACTAATTGTGGGAATTACTGCAATAATTTCTGCTATTTCCGCATACCTGATGAATAGTAAGATTATCGTAGATTACAAGGGTATCGATGTAAGCAACCTTGAAATGCTAAATTTTCTTACTAATGTGATTCCAATCATATCTGCATTGATAGGCATAATTTTAATGTGGGTGATCGTTGCGGGCATCGTCCATTTCATCTCTGTGGCCCTTGGCGGGGAGGGACGTTTCATCCAGTTGCTGGTGGTGTATGGTTATGCCTATATTCCTGTTATGATACATGCAGTGATAGGGATATTATTATTGAGCTTTGTTGAACCGATAACCATTACTTTTACATCTATTGGAGCT
>DAOWEE010000248.1 GCA_030638625.1 Methanosarcinales archaeon | reverse complement strand
GCAAACCATTTTTTAGGGAAGATAACCCTCGGTGTATGGGACAAAGTAGGCATTCCCCGGCCATTAAGCAAAGACGACTCCTTATTAATATCGAGAATATTAAAAAATTACATAAAAATGCAAAAAGAGACATCAAGCGACAAAGCATACGGTGCACATTTCTGGTCGATGAACGGATTTGCACAAGATGACAACGAGGATATAGATTTCACAAATGAGATCGCCCAGTTCTTTGAGCGGTGTGGAGGATTGATGACTGAGGAAGAGTGGGAAGATAGCAGGAGGAAGTAGAACAATGGCACAAGCAACCAGAACAGAAGTATTGGTAATGGTGGCAATACTTCTCGGCATTATGATCATAGCTGTATTTTTGTACGCTGATAATGAGCCATTACAATGTGAAGATGACGAATATAAGATGATAGCATATTTTGAACCCAGCGATAAGAGTGGGTGGCAAAGAGAACCAGATGGCACTTATGCCATGTGTATAACCATGGACCAGAATCTTTCAAGAATGCTGAATGGGTCAGAAACGCAAAATCAGGATTGATTAAGATGGAAGCTGACTTTCAAACACCAGAATGGGTATGCGAACTAATGGCAGGTCTGGTGGAAGGGCAACCAGGGATAATATTAGAGCCGACACCAGGTAAAGGAAATTTGGTCAAATCATTAAGGAATAAATTTCCCAGTACACAGGTCCATGCACCGAACTGCAATTTCTTACAACTCGACCCGTATAATGTGGATGTGGTGGTAGCAAACCCCCCATTTTCACCAATGAGGATGGGATATGAAATGTTATATCGGTTCTTCAACTTCTCAGGATATGTAATTGCATTAATGCCATGGCTAACGATAATTAATAGTGAAAACCGGCTTGAAAAACTCAAAGCACATGGCCTATGCGAAATAATACACTTGCCAAGAAGGGCATTTAAAGGTTCTCGGGTGCAGACATGTATTTTAATATTCAAACAAGGACACAGTGGCGACATTCTATTCAAAGACGTATGCAGAGGACAAAACAATGATTGAAGCACTAATTCCAGCATACATTACATTCGGGATCATCTACGGGTGGTCAGTAGACGAAAGTGAAAGCGGGAATACATTATTAAAAAAAACATTCGGCTGGCCGTACTACTTTGCAAAAGACGTGAAAGCGTGGAGGGCGAGGGTACAATGGTAATAAGAACACCTGGTAACAAAAGAAAACACCACACAACCATGACTGCTACCGAAAAAAAAATTGCAAGCGGGGCCCCGAAACATAAAAAATAAAAGGAGTATATGATATGGAACTAGATGGTGAAGTTGAAAAACTGCATGATATAATGCAAACCGTGTATAAGTGGAGGCATGCAAACTATATAAATCCTATAGTTCAGCCTGCCGCTGATAGACTGTCCGAAGCAATAGAATGTATAAAAAAAGCCAAGGAATTACTTGACGATCCCATGGGAAAATAATAATGGTAATAAGAACGGATGAACAAGCCAAAACATTCGAGGACTGCTCAAAACGCAGACTCAATGAATGCGAAGGCCATTATTACCATGGCCGGTCCATCTGTGATAAAATGATTGAGCGATATGGTCACGATTTTATGATGTTAAATATCTAGGGGTAGAATAAATGGAAGGAATGACTGCAGAACAACTAAAAGACTATGATGCGGCAATGGTGGAATGGCAAAAAGAAAAAAATGAACAGCATAAACACGATTTGCACACCCTAAACCACTGCAAGAATGGTGTTAGTGATGCCGACTTTAAGCACATCGAATTTGAATTAAAAGAGTCAGAACACCCAGATAATTTCAGGATTGTTAAAGAACCTGTTGGCGACCCACAGTTTGATGAAAAATACCATTACACAGTATGGATTGAACAAACGAGTGGACATCCAGGAGATAACCACTTAGGTACATGCTGTATGAAAATATCTGATGACGAATATCTAATGTGGGATTATTGGATGTAATGATGCAATTATAAATATAGTGGTGGATGGCATGATAAAAGATGTAGAAGTGGGAGATCAAGTTATATTCAAATCTGAGGGGCGGCTGTATAAAGGAACAATCAAAGGATTTCGAGATAAGAAGGTAGAAATTGATGATAAATCCATCGAAAGGATTGAGATATAATTGGAGAAATCACAATGATAACCGTAACAAACAGGGTGTACGGACCAACCGAACCAGAATGGTTAAAGCTATGCCCCCACTGCCGGATAAATTACATAGACTCCTTCATAGAGCTAGACTCAGAAGGAATCTATACACACTTTGCCCTCTGCAATGAGTGCCGGACCGAACTATCAGACAAATTAAAGATGCCAACGGGCGTAACCAAATCAACAAAAAGCCCGCAAACAGAAAATAATAGTGAGTAGACCAGGAGCACAAAGATGACAGCCGACACAGTAAATCTCTTAGAGTATTATAACACCGCTAGAGAATACATCCTAGACTCAGAGTACAGAACCGAGATGGAGTGGTGTGAGAACAGAGAACCATTTAAGAACACCAATGAGGCCACGTTCTTTTGTGAATATGTCTACGTCGTACTCAATGCAGGAATGAGGGAACAGGTAGCAAGAAAAATATACAATCGTTTTTTTGACAAACTCGATTTCAATGTAATTGGACACCTTGACAAAAGAAAAGCAATCAAGGAAGCATCATTAAATTACAAAAAATGGTTCAAAGAAGTGCAGCAGAGTGATAATAAAATCGAACATCTCAAATCATTACCCTAGATTGGCGACATAACAAAATATCATTTAGCCAGGAACATTGGAATCGACACAGTTAAACCAGACCGGCATTTGGTACGTCTGGCCGAACAATTCAATCACGATACACCAATGGATATGTGCCTAAAGATTCAAGAGGCAACGGGTGAGCGGTTGGGGGTGATTGATGTTGTTCTTTGGCGGTATTGCAATCTAAACGGGAGCATTGGTAAATTCGATAGTCAAAGCAAGGTGAATACAATGGACGAGTGGATGACAGAACAACTTGAACAAGAAAAGAAAGACCGAGAAGTATTAAACCAGGTAAAACTCATTGCAACAGATGAATATTTTAAGAATATTGAACTTGAACTGGACGAGTCTGAACACCCCTCTAATTATCGAATAGTAAATGAGCCGGTTGGTGACTTTCAAAAAAGTGATGAGTTGGATACATGGGTTAACCAGAATACAGGCGGTGGTGTTTCGGGCGATTCATGGGCCGGAACAATGTGCGTATTGTTGCCAGATGGTAAGTATCTCATGTGGGATTATTGGATGTGAATAATGAATGTACGTGTCATATAGCTAACAATCTGCAAAAAAATGGGATGTGATATGAAATGGATAATGAAATATTAATATGCGAATGGGATAAAAAAATATGTATTGGAAATAGATGTGTATGGTATGACAGAGTTGAGCCGGTGATGGGGAAGATTTGCCCTGTTATAATAGCTCATTATAGTCAGTGATGCATAAATGAGTGAAAAATATTATATGTCAGAAAAAAACACTCGGGTGATAATACTTACAATGGATGCCCTATTGAAATTGATAATTCAATCCCATACGGTGCAGTTGAACATATAGATGAAGTGAGGTGAAAGTTTGGCTTGTGGTCATTGGCATAATATACATGGATGTGAAATAAAACAGTACTTGCCTAACGGAACATTTACGGAAGATGAAATTATGGAATGTGATCTCATCCACGGTGGTTGTGACGAATTTCAAGAATAACTTACCCTCACTTACTTAATACAAAATAAAACCCCTAGCCAATAACAACCGACACTTATATATATCCTCACCCCCTACAATTCCTTGCATGTATCAAACGACATGCAGGTGATTCGTGTGAATAAAACAAACGCAAATCTTAGAACCACAGGTCCGATAACGGATTTTGACGGAAACGAAATAAAACCGATCAGCAGCGAAGACAAACTTTTAATCTATGGGTCTCTGTTGCCTGGAATGCATAACCACCACATGACCAAGGGCATGAAGTGGGAAGATGATATAATTACCTTGGACGGCTATAAAATGCACTCCGTCCAGGGCAGCTACCCAATCATCGAAAAGACTGGGAATGGAGACACCATCACCGGGCTGATAGTGAATGTAGCAGGACGGGTGGAGGCAGCACACAACATACTCATGATGGAGCTGCACTCAGGCTACACCGTAGACGAAATTCAGGTACACGGCAAACCTGTAAAAGTATTCATTGCAGCAACCTCATATTTGCCACGGGTTATGAAGCTCTCCACACCGGTCCCCGACGGGAACTGGGTGCAGTTCAAAAAAGCACAATCAACGGCGGTGTGATAATGGATGCAACAGCACAATTCTTTGAAAAACCAATCTCCGAATATACGACAGAGCAGGCCATCAACGACGGTGTGTTGGCACCAGTGGGTCGGGCAGGTGGAATCCAGATAATCCTCACAACCAACCTGATATATTCAAAAGGATTGGACAACGAAGAGACCGGCCCCGCCAGGCAAAAAGCCCTGGTAGAACAGGGATTAAAAGCACTGGAACAACCCTGTGAGGAAGATAGGGACAATGGGCGGCTATTTCGAACAATCGAGTTCGAGGGAACCGAACTATTTGTGATAAACGATATGTGCGGAATAATCACAATCATGCTGACAGATGATTACTAAGGAGGAATCAAAATGCCCTGTGATGGAATAGCAGTATTCAGCGCAAAAGTCCCTGTGGACCTTGCTAACTATGACATGAAGGTACTAACGGAACAGGTCAACAAGGTATTAGCATCAAAACAGCTACCTACCGACTGGACAATCTCAAACGACCTTCGAGAAATAACCGGGTACTCCGGTAACACCACAACGAACGAGACCATGAAAGAAACCATCCTTGCAACCATACAGCGTATCCACGGTGCACGGGTCCAGCAGGACGTTATGAACCTGCTAACACGTACCGGGCGACTGTCAACGGCACAGATGGCCCCCAACAACGCACTGGTAATGAAGGTGAGATTATGATAACAGCAGACATCGTAGTTGACCAAAACGGCAAAATAGCCGTAATCACCCGCACGGGAGACTTCAACAGCGGAGAGCGGGCCATAAAGCAACTCATATCCGAATTAGAAGCAGCAGGGATTGACCTGCAAGAGCAGTCACAGGTAGAGCAGCACATCCACACCCCTGAGCACGTACACCAAAAGGACCGGGTGAGATAAATGGCCGACCAACCAACACTTCCCTGGGAAGCCGCCTTTAGAAGCAAATACCAGGCAGGCATTGCCCACACCTTCATCTTGCACTATAGTACCAAGGACTATACTGCAGGGAGCACCCTGCTACCATCTCATCTTGCAATGATGCACCAGAACTGGAAATACGTGATATTCTACAATCGCAGCAGCGGCATATCATTCACAGACGACCAGATGGAAAAATCATTCATGGAAGAGCAGGGCTTAACCCAGGGTGACGAAATACTACAGGCACTCGATGGACCAGACCCGGAGCTGCCACGAGACCCAGCCGGAGCATTGCCCATACTAGAGCAGGCATTACGGGGCCAGTTAAGCAAAGACGACAGGGAACAATCCAAGTTAACCGGATACTGCACCGTCATAATCGACTTCGCAGAGACACTGGCACCAAACGGCGACATATCCACAATGAGTCCAGAGGACCGCAATGCCATGATATCCTTCCAGAGATGGGCCACAGACCCACACATCCAGGATACCGGAAATACAGTGTTCCTGCTAACTGAGAACATAACAGACATACATGACTCAATCAGGGCATCAGGGTCCGGCATAGAAGCCATAGAAGTACCATTACCCACCACAGAGGACCGACGGCAACACATCGAATGGCTGCAGGAAATCCGGCAGGACAAAGGCGGGTTACAGTTCGGGGATGGAATGGATATAGAACTGCTGGTCAAATCAACCGCTGGCCTGAAACGACGGCATATAGAGGACATCATACTACGAGCTGATGAAGCCAACACCCCAGTCACAACAGAACTGGTCAAGGACCGGAAAGACGACATCATAAAATCAGAATTCGCAGACGTGATCGAAATCTTAGAGCCAGAGTACGGGTTCGAGGCCATAGGCGACCTGGAACACGTCAAATCGTTCATGCGTAACAGCGTCATCCAACCGCTGAAAGACGGCAACGCCAAGCGGTGCCCAATGGGTGTAATGATGACCGGACCACCAGGCACAGGAAAAACCATACTGGCAGAAGCAACAGCGAAAGAATCTGGGCTTAACTTCGTCAATCTGAATATGGGCAAGATACTCGGACAGTATGTAGGAGCCAGTGAACGAAACCTTGAAAAAGCAATCCGCTGCATCACCAGCCTGGCACCAACAATCGTATTCATTGACGAAATCGACCAGACAGTACAACGTGGCGGCGGTGGAGACAGCGGAGTAAGCAACCGCATATTCAAACGGCTGCTAGAGTTCATGTCAGACACGACCCATAGAGGCCAGATAGTATTCCTGGCAGCAACCAACCGTCCCGACCTGATGGACTCTGCAATGAGACGAGCAGGCCGGTTCGACAAGAGCATTCCATTCCTGCTACCAGAGGAAAGCGGCAGGGCAGACATATTCAAAGTGATGTTCAGGAAATACGGGCACACAATCGACACCGACCTTGAAACAGCCATATCAGTAGCAGCAACAAAAACCGACGGGTACACTGGGGCCGAAATAGAAGCCCTTACAATCAAATCCTATGAGTCAGCATGTGACCAGAACGTATCACTAGCAAAGGGACTCGAACACGCATTAGATGTACTGAGGCCAACCACAGCAGACATTGAGTTCATGACAGCACTTGCACTCAAAGAATGCAATGACAAAGACCTGCTGCCAGAGAAATACAAAGCAATGCTTGACAACAAGGATAAGATTGAATCGGATATAACCGACAACAAAAGAACCATAGGACGACAAAGGAGGGAACTTTAATGACAAAGAATGGAAGGCCAAATTTACGGCCAATTATTTTAAATCGTTTTGTAAATAATAATAACACATGGAAAACCAGTGCAGATGTATTCGAAGAAATAGCAGACAACCACGACTTAGAATTTAACAGATCATCAATAATATCATTAATATCAAGGATGAATCGAGATGGTATTTTAGAAAGCAAACACGACTGGCCGGGAAGTACAAAATATAGAATTAAAAACATCAACAAACACTTAAGAATAGAAAAAAAACAAAAAAAAATAGCACAAAACAAACAGATAATTGAACAAACATACAATCAAATTATAGACGTTTTAAAAAAATGTGATGACTGGAAAACTGCAACTGAGATAACAGTACAGCTCGGAATGGATAAAAAACACACAGGTAGATTAACAAGCTACTTAAAAAAACTCTCAAATAATAATACGATAATATCAGAGTATATTGGATCAGAGTACGTTGGAGGCAAGTACGTTGGAGGCGAATATAGACATAGGTACAACCAGTCAGAGGCAGACACAGACAACCCCCCACAAGAAGAGCAACCAACACCCACCAACAAGAACCAGGAAGAGGCAGACACAGGCACCCCACCACTAGAAGAGCAACCAACACACCCCCACAAGAGCCAGTTAGCTCAGAAACTAACAAAACTCGGAATCGAAATGCGTGAGTTAAATTCAGACCCATTAAAGTTTTGTTGTGAAAAAATGGAGGCTGAATTAAAAACATTACGCAAACAACATCACACCACCAGAATTGAAAAAGAAATTGAAATATTAAAATCACACACAGAAAAACCATCAATTCTAACAGAACTCGTCAACAAAGAGAATGAAATATCTGACCTAAAGGATAAAATAAATGCAATGGAAAGGGCAGATATGGTGAATAGAGCACACACTGAACGAATAACTAAGAAACAAGGGTAGGTGAACTGTAATGCCAGAAGGAGATGTAGAACAGGGGCGAGACAACCTCGCCCAACTATTAGGAGAGCGACCAGATAACATAGACATAAACACGAACTGGTCATCAGACGTACTGCAAAAAGGGGTAATCGTGTCACTGCACATAGGCAGGTGGAGAGGGACTACCCAGATATCCAGGGAAGATTTAGGATTAAACGACCTGTCTGACGAAGATTACGAAGAGTTTTTCGGAAATTACGTCAAGCTGGGCACACAATACCTAATCAGCAGCGACCTGCTAAAGAAACTAGACAAAATCGAAACCAGAGCACGCAGGACACTGGAACAACACGGATTCAAGACATTGTTCGGTGCCTTCATGCCATACACCACATACCAGGAATTCAAGGCAGACCTGGCAGCAATAGAGAGTGACTATAAACAGGTCAGGGACGAACTGTATGTCGATTTCGATACACACGTTAACCAGGCAAAGGAAAGTTACAGCATTGCAGCACGGCAGGCATATAGCGTCCGCAACTTCGGCAGCGAAGCACCACAAGAGTACATAGACCAATTCGTTGAGCGTGTCATAAAACAGATACCATCAAGAGACTATGTAAAAGCTAAATTCTACTTCCGGGCAATGCTCCAATACCTGCCAATGGCATCAGCAATCGCAGCAGACGAGCAGCAGGCCAGAGACATCAAGGCAGAACACATTGGAATGCGGAAAATGAATGACGACATCAGGAGACAGTATGTAGAGGACCGGGGGCGGTACATCACATCATTCCTGACAGACATAAGAGGGCACATGGCAAACCTGATGTTTGACTCATGTAAAGCAGCCATAGACTCAATCGAGAACAACTACACCCTAATCTCCCGGAACAGCCGGTCACTGACCGACTTAGTGGAGAAGATCAACAAACTCAACTTCATAGATGACAAAGAAGTTGGGGTAATGGTATCCGAACTGCGTGCCAGCATCGACATGGATGCAAAAGACCGGGATATCAGCCAGATAAAATCAAAACTGGAAGATATTACCATCATCACCAGGCAGGCATTGACAGAGGCCGGGTATAGTAGAAGTAAGCGCAGCTTCGTGGTCGAACCCGTAACACCCGTCCAGCTCAGGACTGCCAGACGGAACATGGGCATAG
>DAOWEE010000208.1 GCA_030638625.1 Methanosarcinales archaeon | reverse complement strand
GTGGCGGCCAGAGAAGCCAGTGTTTATACAGGTATCACTATTGCCGAATATTACAGGGATATGGGATATGATGTATCATTGATGGCTGACAGTACCAGCAGATGGGCTGAAGCCATGCGAGAGATTTCATCAAGGTTGGAAGAGATGCCAGGTGAAGAAGGTTATCCTGCATACCTGTCGGCCCGTCTAAGTGAGTTCTATGAGCGTGCCGGAAGAGTGGAGTCCCTGGCCGGACTCAACGGTTCCATTACCATTATTGGGGCAGTATCCCCGCCAGGTGGCGATTTCTCAGAGCCTGTTACCCAAAATACCCTGCGTATTGTGAAAGTGTTCTGGGCTCTGGATGCAAAACTTGCCCAGAGACGGCATTTCCCGTCCATCAACTGGCTGAACAGTTACAGTCTATACACCAAAGGACTAACTGATTGGTACAATGAGAATGTATCCACGAATTGGGTCAAATTAAGAGACGATGCCATGGACCTGCTCCAGCAGGAATCTGAACTACAGGATATTGTCCAGCTGGTAGGTTCGGATGCACTCCCACCAGACCAGCAGTTGACATTGGAAATAACCAGACTTATCAGGGAAGTATTCCTGCAGCAGAACGCCTTCCATCCAATTGATACGTTCTGTCCTATGGACAGGCAGTATAAATTACTGGATTCGATCCAGAAATTCGCAGATACGGCCCATGCAGCATTGGATTCAGGTGTCATGATCAATGATATCATTAAAATGGAATCCAAAAACGAACTGTCAAAGGTCAGGTTCGATGATGACTTTGACGGCTCGCTGAAAGAAGTATTGGATAAGATGGATAAAGAATTCGATTCAATTAAAGGAGAGACCTATTCAACAAGCGTTTCAGAGGAGGCTGAGTAACATGACAAAAGAGTATAAGACAATCACTGAGATTGCAGGTCCCCTCATATTTCTTGAGAAAACCGAGCCAGTAAGTTATAATGAACTGGTGAACATCACCCTGCCTGACGGTTCAACAAAACGCGGTCAGGTACTGGATACTTCCCACGACAAAGTGGTAGTACAGGTATTCGAGGGTACCGGTGGTTTGAACAGGGAATCTGGTGTCAGGTTCACAGGTGAGACAATTAAACTGCCAGTGTCAAAGGATATGCTGGGTAGGATATTATCAGGTTCTGGTGAGCCCCTGGACGGCGGTCCACGCATAATACCTGAAGACAGGCTTGATATTAATGGTGCGGCCATTAACCCGTTCTCCAGGATGCCACCTGAAGATTTCATCCAGACCGGTATCAGTACTATTGACGGTACAAATACTCTTGTGCGGGGACAGAAACTGCCCATTTTCTCAGGTTCAGGTCTCCCCCATAACGAGATTGCACTACAGATTGCCAGACAGGCTAAAGTGCCTGGCAGTGATGAAGATTTTGCAGTGGTGTTCGCGGCTATGGGTATCACTAATGAGGAAGCCCAGTATTTCATGCAGGATTTCGAGCGCACAGGTGCACTTGAGCGGGCAGTGGTTTTCTTAAACCTTGCTAACGACCCTGCTGTTGAGCGGCTTATTACGCCAAGAATGGCACTTACTGCTGCTGAATATCTGGCATACGAGCATGATATGCACGTGCTGGTCATACTTACTGACATCACCAATTATTGCGAGGCACTGAGACAGATGGGTGCAGCCAGGGAAGAAGTACCGGGTCGGCGAGGTTATCCTGGTTATATGTATACCGATTTGGCCAGTCTGTACGAGCGGGCCGGTGTGGTAAAAGGTAGGAAGGGGTCTGTTACACAGTTCAGTATCCTGAGTATGCCAGGTGATGATATTACTCACCCAATTCCAGACCTTAGCGGTTATATTACCGAAGGACAGATTGTCATTTCAAGAGAACTGCACATGAAGGGTATTTATCCCCCGGTCAATGTGTTGCCTTCGCTGAGCCGGCTCATGAACAGTGGTATAGGTGAAGGAAATACCAGGGAAGACCACAAGGCAGTGTCTGACCAGATGTATGCAGCATATGCTGAGGGTAAGGACCTGCGTGGCTTGGTGGCTATCGTGGGTAAAGATGCACTGTCTGACAGGGACAAGAAACTACTGGAATTTGCTGATATGTTCGAGGACAGATTCGTGCGCCAGGGTGTGGATGAAGACAGGGATATCGAGACTACCCTTAGTATCGCTTGGGAACTGCTGGCTGAACTTCCAGAGTCATTGCTGGTCAGGGTCGATACCAAGTTCATCGAAAAATACCATCCAGCCCACAAGAAATAAAGTGGATTTTTGGAGGGCAATACATTGGCTGTACAGGACATTAAACCCACACGTTCAGAACTTATAGAACTGAAAAGGAAGATAAAGCTATCTGAGAGTGGACACAAGATTCTTAAGATGAAGCGGGATGGTCTTATCCTTGAGTTCTTTGAAGTGCTTGAGAAGGCAAAATCGGTACGGGCAGAACTTGATGCTGATTTTGATGTCGCAACTGAAAAGATAAATATAGCCAGGGCTGTCGAAGGTATTGTGACTGTCAGGTCCACTGCCTTTTCTTTTAAGGATGCCCCTCAACTTGAAGTCGAAAGTAAGAATGTGATGGGTGTTGTAGTCCCAAAAATCGAATCCAGTAGCGTGAGAAAGTCACTCAATGAAAGAGGGTACGGTATTATCGGGACCAGCAGCCGGATAGATGAAGCTGCTGATACCTATGAAATTCTGGTTGAGAAAATCATCCTGGCTGCTGAGATTGAGACCACCATTAAGAAATTGCTGGATGAGATCGAAAAGACCAAGCGCAGGGTAAATGCTCTTGAATTCAAGGTAATTCCTGAGCTTAGCGAGGCCAGGGACTTTATCATTCTGCGTCTGGATGAGATGGAACGGGAAAACACTTTCAGGCTCAAACGCATCAAATCTTAGATATTCTAATATATCATTCAGGTATTCTATCGTGCAGATGCAGCTGAAAGAAAGAGTTATGGAAAAGTTGAGTGAGCCTGAAACCCGGGCTCTTATACTCCACTATTTTTGGATTATATCCCTTGGAATGCTGGTTTTGGGTTACGGGATAATAGCATACGTTTTGTTTTATACCTGAACTTACTATTTACTCGTTTCGTTCATGCGGGCTGACTTTGCTATTCCACGTGTTCGTTCATACAATCTGACCTTATTATTTCACCGGTCCGTTCATATGTTTTGATACCATCGGGTAAGCTGCTTGAAAACTCTTTGGTCTGCAGTATGTCCAGAAAGACCATTCCCATTTCGCTTTCAATAAACTCCTTTTTGACGACAAAATCATATTCTTCGTCTGCAAGGTGGATAAACTTCAAGCCATTGAGTTGGGCCACTGACCTGATGCCTATGCCCACATCGGCTCTTTCCAGCTTTACGGCAGCTGCAACTGCGCTATGTGTCCTGGCAAGGGATTCATATCCTTCAATTGAAGCGCATAACTCTTCAAATCCGATTCCCTGTGCCGCTGCAACGTCGTGAAGTTTCATATCTATGAGCACCCTGGTACCCGAACCCGGCGTGCGGTTGATGAACCTGGCTGAAGGGATGTCCTCAAATCCCTGTATAGAGCTGTCCGGTCTTACAATAAGTCCCTGCTCCCTCAGGTAACCTTTTACAAGTACAGCGTTTTCCATCCCGAAACTTTGCATGAATGAAATATTGTATTCGCCTGCATCATCCAGAAGATGAACGCCTGCCATATCAGCGATGCCGTCCCTGACTGCTACCAGCCCGCCTGTACTGCCCGTGTTTATCATCCTTATACTGAATGGGAGCAGCCGCATCAATGCCTCTAGCCCCAGGCAGTGGCTACCGATAAAGAGAATGTCT
>DAOWEE010000004.1 GCA_030638625.1 Methanosarcinales archaeon | reverse complement strand
TGCCGCTTCTCCGGATAAGATGCTCCAGGGTAGGCTTTTCTCCTATCATGCTACCCATCTCCACAGACTGGGTCCGAACTATCACTTGTTGCCGGTAAATGCACCAAAAAATGCAACTGAGAAAAGCTATCAGCGTGATGGATTTATGCGTACCGATCCAAACGGTGGCAGCGGTCCGAATTACTGGCCAAATAGTTTTAATGGGCCTGAGCCGGACATTTCTGCAAAAGAACCTCCGATAGAAATTTCGGGACAAGCAGATCGTTACCCATATACGCATCCCAATGATGATTTTGTTCAGCCTGGTAATCTGTACCGTGATGTGATGACCGATCAGGACCGGGAGAATCTGGCAGGTAATATTATTGGTCATCTTGGGGGAGCGCAAAAGCGTATACAACTACGCCAGACAGCCCTATTCTTCAAGGCAGATCCGGATTATGGTCGTCGGGTGGCTGAGGGACTTAAACTGGATATAAAAGAAGTAGAGAAATTGGCTAATATGTCTCATGATGAACGTGTAAAAGCAACATTATAGATTGAAAGATACAAAAGCGCCTACTAGCTCCCATTACCATAAGGGCGGGTAGAGCAGAGCAGGAGGGGCACTGGTGGAGTGAATGCGACGGGGCAGCAGTAGAGCTGAAGAGGGGGTGGGTCTGGGATTGAGTAATAATTAGCAGCGAACTCAAAAGTCGCGAACTGGTACGAACTCTGATTTTGTATCGGTTAGTACCAGTTTGTTGCAATCATATATAGCAATTAAATTACTTTATAATTATATTTCGCCAGGCGGCCACACCCATCCAAACACGAGATCATCCGCTCTGAACAGACCACCCAGATTGATCGAAAAGCGCCTGCCAGCCCTCCACACCACAAGGCCTGGCGGAGCAGACCGGGAAAGGGGCACCCTGTATGAGTAAAACAAAAGGGGCGGCAGAAATCACATCCATAGTCGTCACCCAGTTTCTCATTCCTGACTCTTCAAACCCAGACAACATGAATCAACAAGGTTGGCTGCCACCATGCCGCCCTTTCGGGCTGCGGTGGCAGTGTCAGTTGAATAGTTACACCCACACCAGGTCAGCAGAAGCATGTCCGGCAGGGGGGTAAGTGCTTCAGGAGGAGGGGGGCAGGTTTCCATTATTTTTTAGACGCAGATTACGCTGATTTACACAGATTAGATGTTGTGTATATCACATAAAATATATATTTAAACAGCCATAGCAACACTCCACCGGCACAACATTTGAATATAACTTCCCCAACCCACACTCATAGCATATCCACCCCCTATACATCCATGAGACTACACACCAGCGCCTGTCAACCTGCCCAGCAAAACACAAGGGCAGCAGGAATAAGTTCAACACGAACCGCAGATAAATACGGATTTGGTTCATAGATATGAGATACTTGATTTCAGCAATAAATATCTCCTGAAGACATCTCAATCCAGCTGTTTTACTTCAACTACATCCTTGAATGTCTGGAATGTATTTTCCCCCTCTTTTGTGATCTCTATGAATGACGAACGGCCTTTTCCTTTTTTAATTATCAATTCTTTTTCTTCAAGTTTCTCAAAGTACTGCCTTTTGGCTCTGGCATATCCTTTTTTTGTGACTTCTTTTCGCCTGCCACTGCCTGAAGTAACATCTTTTAGCAGTTCTTTGTCTTCAAGGGCGATGATGTATTCTTTTTGTTTTATCCTGCCGCCCTTTTCAAAGAGTACTACCAGTGCCCTGATAAGGTTGTCAGCGGGAGGCTCGATGGCGTATACCGGAATCTGCAATATTTCTTTTATGCCGCTTGTAACTCCTTTTATGTCGCCATTTTTTGTTTCGGGAAATTCGATGTTATATTCGGCGGCACGTACATAGTAGGGGGTGGCGCCGTACATGAGTGATGCAAGTGTTCCGGCGACGGCTGATAGTTTACTACCTGATGAGAGGTTGATGTAGACGAAGTTGCCGGCTGACTTTTCACGGCGCACGAGTTCACAGAGGAGTGACATGGTTTTCTGGAAGTCCCAGATAGGGCATTCCATTATTTTGAGTTCTTCGGGAGGGATGAGCTTTGGAATCCTCTGCTTGAGTTCGTTAAGGTAGAGGATGCCTTGTTTGCTTTCTTCTGGGTTTTTTATGAGGTAAACCCTGTCTGCGCCAATCTGTTTTATGGCGAGTTCTATGCGGTCTATTTCGTAGCCCATGGGTGCGATGTGCACTTTCTTGTGTCCTGTGAGTTTCATATTTGTCTGGTTAGTAACATTTGTTGCGTTACTAATAAATGTAACGGCGAAAAAGTGATTTACATTAAGGGGAATACTGTGGATGTTATATCTGAGGGTTGAGAAAATACTTTCACTCCGCTCTGATTAAATATATAATGAATGGGGTGGTTGTCAGTATAAAGAAACCGCAGATGAACGCGAATGAACGCAGATACGTTCGCCTCCTGTGGAGGTGAGTGCCTGCTGCCCAGGGATGGTAGGGGTGAGGGCGGCGGGGTTGAGTGAATGGGAGATATGAGAAGAGGCGAATTGAAAAGGTAAGTAAATCATTGAAATGAAAATTTGAAATCAATGCAATATTGCATGTTTTCTATTATACACAAGTGATGCA
>DAOWEE010000336.1 GCA_030638625.1 Methanosarcinales archaeon | reverse complement strand
GGCTATTATAATGCCCAGATATCCAAGAAGTTATTCGAACTGCTGGAAGAGAAAGGCATCGAGACCCATTACAGGGAGATGGTGGCTGGCAATGAGATGCTGGTGGATACCGTTAACATCATCCTGGTAGAGGTAATTGTCCGTAATATTGCTACGGGTTCTATGACCCGGAAGTATCCTTTTGAAGAGGGAACTGTACTTGATGAGCCTGTGATTGTGATGGATTATAAGGATGATTCACGCCATGACCCTATGCTCAATGAGGATATTGCAATAGCATTGGGGCTTGCAACCAGGGAAGAACTTGCAGGAATACGCCAGACTGCGCTTAAGATCAATGAGATTCTTAAGGCATACCTGGATGAAAAGGGGCTTTTGCTGCCTGATTTCAAGCTTGAATTCGGGCGCAGGGGTAATGAGGTTGTGCTGGGTGATGAGATTTCATGCGATACCTGCCGGTTGTGGGATAAGGAGTCAGGAGATTCTCTGGATAAGGATGTGTTCAGGTTCGATAAGGGCGACCTTGCGGCTGCATACCGGGAAGTTGCACAAAGAATCGTGCCCGAGATATTTGAGTGATGGTCTTTAAGGTCAGGATTACCATATCTCTCTTATAATCTGATAAGCTCCTGCAACAGTATTATCTCTGCTGAATTAATGAAGTAGTCACTATTAGATTCATCTTTGGACATATATATTTTTATACTCGAAATTTCTTTTTTTAGTGCCGAACGGTGCGAGAATGTTTCTACTGAAGCTGAAATAAATCTTTGCCTGTACCTATAAGTATTTACCTTAGAATATTTAATTATCATGATTATCATCACGTAAATGGTGTGATTACATGAAAGCAGATATAAAAACGATATTAGTTGTAGGAGTAGTCCTTATTATTGGTATTGCTCTTGTTTATTATTCTGGAGACTTATTTAAGAGTAATGAACCAATCGAACAGACCGAAGAATTGTCTGGGACCTTAAGACTGGGTGGCTCGACGACAGTGTACCCCATTGCATTAGCTGCATCCAAAGTCTTTCTGGAAGACAATCCTGGAGTTACCATAACTATTGACCAGAGTTCAACAGGTGAGGGTCTTGTACGTTTCTTAAATGGTGAGATCGATATTGCAGATGGAACAAGACCACCAAAAGATGCTGAATATGATGAAGCAGCAACCAAAGGAATGGACATCCAGATGACCATTATATCGAATGATGCTGTTGTCGTGGTGGTAAATAAGGACAATCCATTGAGAGATATTTCCTCTGAAGACCTGGACAAGATATTTTTCACTGGTGAGATCACTGATTGGTCTGAGATAACTGATGGTGAGAAAACAGGGAAAATAAATGTATACGGAACGGACCCCGCTATCAGCGGAACAGCCGAACTGTTCATTAAAAAGATACATAATAAGGGTGAATTCGTGGAAGGTTATACCATAAAACACCCGACACCGACCATTGTCCCCACAATTGCAGGCGATTCAGATGGTATCGCATACACTCCGCTTAAATGGGTGGATGATTCTGTGGTATTGCTTGATGTAGATGGTGTGACCGCTACTGAAGATGCAATTCTTGATACATCCTATAAACTATCAAGAAAAATGCTTGTGATGACAGATGGTGCACCAAAAGGTCTTGAGCGTGAGTTCATTAACTTCATACTAAGCAGCGAAGGGCAACAGATCGTACGAGATCAAGGATTTATCCCTATCGGATAAATCTTTTTTTCCTGATTATAGTATATGGAGGTAAAAAAAATGAAGATTATGTATAAAATAATCACCGGTTTCCTGGTTGTAGCATTTATTTCCCTGGCTACCGGACTTTATACCAGCAACCTTGTGCAAATAATGGAAAATGACATTAGCAACGTTGATGATGTGAAATATCCCATTAACCAATATGCCACCAATTACCAACGAGGGGCGAACCAGCTCTGGCTTGGGACGTACGTATATGCAAATGGCGATGTAGCAATGGGAAAACAATTCATCAGAAACGGAAAGGCAATGATGATAAAAAGCAGGGAGTCATTGTCCGGATTACTGGATGTGAATGAAATTGCTGAATTACAGACAAAGGAAAATTCAGCTATTGCGTCATCAGATCAGGTTATAGGCACAATTGACAAACATTTAAGTATGATGGTAATGGACGAAAATCATGAATCCAAGGAAGCTCATGAATCTGAAATTCAGTTCAATTTAAATCTAATGCAACAAAGAGTTTCTGCCCTCAATCTGGCCCTTTCATCAAAAGTAGATGAGTCCCAGGAAGATATGGAAGCAACTCTGGATGATGCAAAAAATAATGGAGAACAGGCGATATTCCTTACAAGAATGTCCTTGATGGTTTCATGGGTCCTTTCCATTGTGATTGCGGTATTCATTTCATTGATCATCACAAAACCGTTGACGCAATTAACTGATGTGTCTAACAAGATCTCAGAAGGGAACCTGGATGTTACCTTACCAGAGATCAAGACCAAAGATGAGATCTATGACCTGAATGAAAGCATGAAAGGTGTGCTGGCTGCAGTTGAATTACTGACCGACATTGCCAATGAACGCAATAAAGGAAATGAGTGAGGTGAGTAGTTATGGGTACAAGATTAGTAGTTTTTTTTGACCAGGCCGAGAAGAAAGGTGGAATTGGTGCACAGGTAAAACTTGCCATGCTTACCAAAATGTCTTCAAAAAAGGCAGCTGATGCTCCTGATTCGCTAGAGAACATTAAATTGTTCGAAGAATCAATTGCCAAGTTGTAACTGCAGATAATTTCGGGGCTTATGCCTCGAAATTCATTTCTTTTTTTTGTCACATTAGGAAAATATTAATGTGCATATTTGGGTTTTTGTCATTCATTGCAGCAATAATTGTTAAAAAGCACTGATCACATTTGGTCTATTAAATCGCAAAACTTAAAATTTCCAGTGATACCTGCCGGTTGTGGGATAAGGGGTCAGGGGATTCTCTGGATAAGGATGTGTTCAGATTCGATAAGGGTGATGTGGCTGCGGCTTACACGGGGTTGTCCCATCTAACATTTCACCCAATCATTGATATAAACATTTAAAAAAAACCACGTTTTTAGAAGTAACTTGCCTAAAGTTTATATAGTTCCACATTAGTATTTATTTAACAATCTCTGTGAAGAAGTGAGAAAAATGTATGATGAAACAATTATAATTATATTAGCCCTATTATTATCTGCAATTGTTTATGCATATTTTGCAATCTGTATACAGACTATTGCAGATAAAACAAAGACACCAAATGGCTGGATGGCCTGGATTCCAATACTGAATATTCTATTAATGGTCCAGATAGCAAAACTACCCTTTTGGATGGTTATTTTGGCCTTTATTCCATATATAAATTTAATTGCGTTAATACTAATTTGGGGTGGGATACTGGATGCAATGAATATGTCTAAGTGGACACTAGTACTGTTTTTAGTTCCACTAGTAGGTATTTTTGTACCCGCTTATATAGCATTTGCAGGTGGGCCTGCATCAAAGTCATACTATTAATGAAGATTGTTTAGAAAAACGGCGCATAGGAACAATAAAGATGGTGGTAATGGAGGTCAAGACCCGCTCTAAATCTTCTCCTTCACCCCATCCACAACTTTCTCGAAAATCCCCTTCTCATTCTACTTTGCATGCTTCACCCCTTTTATTTTGTATAATATAGTTTCCTGTGTATTCACAGTAATCTATGAATACAAATATTTATATGCCCAAATGTCTTAAAATATAAGTAATTAAGGTGTTTACATGGCCACAATTACAATATCGATGCCTGATAGATTTAATAAAGTTAAAAAAGAATTCCCGGAAATAAACTGGAATGAAGTGATGAAGGCAGGGATTCTAAAACGTCTGGATGAATTAAAAAAATTTGAAAAACTTAAAGCCAGGGGTGCGTTGTGAATGGTCAATGTGGTACTAACCGTTCCCGACCATGTGAAAAATGAAATTGGTCAATTTCCATGGGTCAACTGGTCTGAAGTTGCCAGGGAAGAAGTTTTCAAGAAGGAAATATTTGAAAGCTATCTTAAATCCGGCAGGTTGACTGATGAAGACTGGGAATTCTGCGAAAAAATAGACTGGCATCCGGTTGATGAACTTCCTTTAAAGGACGAGTTCATTAAACGACTGAAGGAAACTGAAAAGGGCAGATTTATTAAAGTGGAATCTCTTGATGAGTTGTTTGAGGACTGAGGATTAGCAGCTTTCAAGATAAAATCTACAAGAATTGAGTATGACGCTCAGCCGGGGCGGCATGGGGGGAATAAAGGGGGTGTTCAGTATGTTGTCCGAAATACTTAAGTGGTGTTGGCATTGGATTTGGAATGAACAATATAGACCGACCGGAATGGATTTTCTGGGCATTAGGTTAGAAGTTCACGTATTCGGGATTTTTATCAGAACGTTATAATTATATTATTGTTTCAAGGTACAGAGCAACATTAAGTTTAAACAAACATTTTTATACCATCAAT
>DAOWEE010000351.1 GCA_030638625.1 Methanosarcinales archaeon | reverse complement strand
CCC
Organism: Methanosarcinales archaeon; assembly: GCA_030638625.1. Taxonomy (GTDB): domain Archaea; phylum Halobacteriota; class Methanosarcinia; order Methanosarcinales; family Methanocomedenaceae; genus Methanocomedens_B. The sequence goes on along the minus strand of DAOWEE010000351.1, from coordinate 4,464 downwards.
GGTATTATCGGTATGTCCATCCTGTTCGCATCCCTTACAGGAGGCGTCAGCATCATATGGGACCGCGAGTTCGGATTCCTGAAAGAGATACTTATTGCCCCTGTGCCCAGGTTCTTTGTGGCGCTGGGAAAAGCACTTGGAGGAGTGACCACAGCCATGATACAGGGTATATTGCTCATGCTTATCGCCTTTGCCATAGGTGTGGAATACCAATCTATCCCAGGCATGGTGGCCAGCGTGGGTGTGATGCTGCTTATCGGGCTGGGGTTCATCGGATTGGGGATTGCACTTGCCTCACATATCGAGAGTCATGAAGGATTCCAGATGATTATGAGTTTCATCACAATGCCAGTATTGCTGCTTAGCGGTGCGTTCTTCAGGATAGGGGAACTGCCACATTGGATGAAAATACTCGTGTATCTTGACCCGTTGACCTACGGCATCATGGCACTGCGCTACACTCTCATGGGAGAGACCGAGATACCCATAAACATCTGCCTTGCGGTATTGGTTCTGTTTGCTGCAACCACCGTAGGTATTGGCGGTTATATGTTCGGAAAAACGAAATTATAGCACAAATGTGCCCTATTAAAATTGATTTAGGGTCAACTGGTGACGTTTACATTTCTCGCCAGGCACCTCAATCGGGTAAATCCCGGTCAGGCACGCCAGGCACAGGTCGTCCGCAGGTATATCCACAGCATCCACCAGTCCTTCCACACTGATATATCCCAGGCTGTCGGCATTGATGACCGCTTCCACCCCGGCCACGGTCTTGTGGGCTGCCACAAGTTCTTCCCTCGTAGCCATATCAATGCCCATATAACAGGGTGCTATTATTGGCGGGCTGCCGATACGCATATGTACTTCATTGGCGCCGGCCTTTCGCACCATATCCACGATACGCCTTGAAGTAGTCCCCCTGACAATGCTGTCGTCCATAAGAATAACGTTCTTGTCCTTAATGTTCTGGGGGATGGTATTGAGTTTCAACTTCACTGCAGTCTCCCGCATATTCTGGTCAGGCATGATAAAGGTCCGGCCGATATACCTGTTCTTCATCAGCCCTTCCATGTAATCAATGCCGGATTTCTTACTGTATCCTATGCCGAATGTTATGCCACTGTCCGGCACAGGTGATATGATATCGGCGTTGATAGGATGTTCCTCCACCAGATTTTCACCAATGCGTACCCTGGTCTGGTACACAAGTTTACCATCAATGACTGAATCAGGGCGTGCAAAATAAATATATTCGAACACGCATTTTGCTGTATTACGTGTCTTGCTGAGTTGGTAGGAGTGATACCTGCCGTCCTTGAATATAATGACCTCTCCGGGACGCACATCTCGAATAAGGGTCCCGCCGATAGTATCAATGGCAACACTCTCAGATGCAACTACATACCCACCGTCAACCTCACCCAGGCATAATGGCTTGAAACCTAAGGGGTCCCTGACCACCACCAGGATGTCATCCACCAGAATAGTAAGACTGTATGACCCCTCCAGACGTCTCATCAGTTCTTTTACTGCACCCAGAATATCAGTGTTTATCAGTTCTTTTACCAGCAAGCGGGCAATGACTTCGGTATCTGATGAAGTTAAAAATATCTGTCCTTCGGCTTCAAACTCAGACCTCAGTTCAGCACTGTTCACCAGGTTGCCGTTGTGGGCAATGGCAATGGTGCGGTCCATGAAATTCACAATCAAAGGCTGGGTGTTCTCGATGGTAGAATCGCCAGTAGTAGAATACCTGACATGCCCGATGCCTACATAACCTTTCAGGTCTTTCAAGTTATATTTTTTAAAAACGTCAGGCACAAGACCCATTCCCTTCTGGGTCTGGGCACTTTTGCCGTCATGAACCGTAATGCCTGTGGATTCCTGGCCCCGATGCTGCAGGGCGTACAGCGAATAATATATAGGCAGAGCTGCTTTATCCGACTCCCGGTCAGTTAATGCGAGACCGACAACCCCGCACGATTCACGCAATAAGGTTCACCTGATTGTTTGAATTATTAAAGATTAATCGCCATTCAATCCTGATTTACGGACCCATTTATAACTTCTCATACGTGATGTCTTACCGAATCCGCATGATACGCATAATTTGGAATGAATATTCAATGAAACGCTACCGCACCGCCTACATTTAATATGAGTGCGCTTCTGTCTCTTACCTTGAGATGGAGTACCTTTTGACATTATTTTACACCTTGGATGATTATAATTACGTGATTACTATTAGTTAAGGGAAATTCCCTATGTGTTCAGACTAAATATATATTGTGGATATCACGGAGATATGTATACCACATTGTCTCCTCTGACCACAACGGTCCCGAGTTTTTTCTCTGCTTCGCCTTCTTTCAATTCTTCTGCATTTTCCAACACCAGATTCATGTGAATGTCATAGCCTTCCAGTGTTCCCCTGAAAATGCGCTCGCCTTTAAGCTTAATAATGACTGATTTCCCAAGGGTATTGTTAAGTATATCCAGAGGTCTCTTCCCCATTTTCTTTACTCCTAGTATTATTTAAATTTATGATTTATGTCGGTGACGTTTTTTCAAGTGCTTGCTTCACATTTAGTTGCATTGCAAGAACTTAAATGCCAAACCAATTAATAGTGCTTCAAAGTAGTAATAGGCATACTTATAACTATCGAATATTGAGGTATAACAGACGTGAAAATTAGAGCAAGACACCAGTTACGAAAAAGCCAGTCTAAAGATATGATACGTCAAATCGGTCAGGTACTGACTGATGCCAAGACTACGCTTGCCAATAAAAAGCTTGAGATGGCAGTCACAGATGAATACGAACTGCTGTTAGTGGAAGGGGAACCTCTCTTTTTCATCATAGATGGTGAGCCTTTTTTCACTGTAAAAGGTGCGCTGAAGCTAAATCCAGATAAGATGGTAGTAACTGTGGATGCAGGGGCGATACCCTTTGTGGTAAAGGGTGCTGACGTCATGAAACCGGGTATTGTGTCCGCCGACCCAGGGATAAAGGAAGGGGATCTCGTCGTTGTAACAGAAGAGACTCACGGCAAAGCATTGGCCGTTGGGCGTGCACTGGTGCCAGGTGACCAGATGACTGTGGGCAGCGGAAAGGCCATAAAAACTGTACACATCGTAGGCGATAAGTTATGGAATCTACAGGTGTAAAATATCAAAATATATATGTAGTGGCACAAGTATATTAAACTAAATTATCGATTTTAATTTATTCAGGGGAAAATACAATGGCAGCACTTAAGAAAATATTCGGTGGCGCATCGTCGTCCAAATCATCAAGCGAGGAATATGTGGATCTTGACCTCAGCGATTATGAAGAGGTCATTGAAGATGAACCTGCAGAGATGTATATTCGCATTGCAGAATTAAATAACCTGAATGATATACCTGACCTGAAAAAAGAGGTATATGAAGGAAATGTGTTGCTGGTAGACATATCATTGATCAAGCAGGACAAATTTAATCTGGACCGGGCCATTAAGGAACTTAAACAGGTAGTAGAAGATGCTCATGGCGATATAGCCGGTATTGGGGAAGACCAGGTTATAGTAGCTCCAATGGGTGTAAGAATTAACCGTTCCAAGATCATCGGTGCCAGAAAGTGAATCAGGAGATCGAACCTTTTTTAACACGGACTGCGTGCCCCTTATGCCATTCCGATATTATCATCACATGGCATGCAGATAATATTCCCTATTTTGGTGATGTAGTACTTACCAGTGCCCTTTGCGATTGCGGGTTCAGATATGCTGACACGATGGTCCTGACCCAGCGTGAACCTGTAAAGTACACACTTAAGGTTGAGTCACTGGCCGATCTGGATGCCAGGGTGATACGTTCCACATCTGGCACGATAAGAATACCTGAGCTGGGTATTGACATTGAGCCGGGCTCTGCAAGCGAGTCTTATATTTCCAATGTGGAAGGTGTACTATGCCGTATAGAGGATGTACTGGGTATGGTAAGCCGCTGGCAGGATGAGCCACCCCAGACCACAGACAGGGCACTTGAAGTGTTAAGTGCACTGGATGGGGTGAAGCGTGGTGAGCGGAATATTACCATTATTATCGAAGACCCTCTTGGCAACAGTGCCATAATTTCTGAGCGGGCAAGCAGGCAGGAGATGTCACCTGAAGAAGCTGAGAACTTGAAAACTGGTATGATAGTGCTTGAAAAGGATGACCTGCCAGAATCATTAAATTGAATAACTGAATGATTCATCCCATTGAATAACTTGCTGAGTAATTCACTGCAAAGTCTTGTAGCAAATCAGATCAAATTATAGCAAATTCATCAGCATTGACATCATACAATCTCCATATCGCCGACTTTGATACCTGAATCCACAATCTCACCTACTATCTTGCCGCCTGCAATTTCTGCTGCCCGGGCTGCATCTTTTTCTGGCAGGACAATCAGGAATCCCATGCCCATGTTAAAGGT
>DAOWEE010000241.1 GCA_030638625.1 Methanosarcinales archaeon | reverse complement strand
CTATCCAATGGAAGAGCCGCCCACGCATGAAGAAGATGACCGGCTGCCGGTAGAAGACCTGATGAACTTCGAGGAATTTACTGGAGTATCAGATAGCAGGATACTGGTCTATTAATAAGGTGAAATTTTGTGGAAGAGAGGGGAAAACATCTGGAACATTGATAATGGTACCTGAGGCTGCTAATTTCAGCGACATCACATTCTTAATAAATTCAGGTTTAGTCGTAAACATTATTAGGCATAAACATGATAACCCATTATAATAAATTGGAGTGGGTAGAATATGGTTAGAACAATTTTGATTTCATTGTTGATTGTCTTATTAGTGTCGATTTCTTGTGTTCCGGTGGCTTCAGCAATAACTGAAGATGAAGCTAAGCATTTTTTCCTGAATATCTATAATCCTCTTTTGGATCATATAGTCAAGGATATTCCTCTTATTAATACTGTATTCGGAGGACAGGTCATACACATAATTATCGAAAAGCCTGAGGGAAATATCGAACTGGGAGCAGTTACTAATTCAGATGGATATATCACTGAATTAAGCAGTGGTAAACCAGACAATCCAACCCTTCGATTAATTTCGAATGAGGCTGTAGTAGAAAGGATCAGAGGCTCTGACGATCCGGTTGCAGAAACGAACGAAGCACTTAAAAATGGAGATATTACTTACGAAGGAATCGGTGTCAAACAGGAAGTAGGTGTTACAATTGTAAAGGTTGTATATTTCTTCGCAGACCTGTTTGGGGTAATTTGATTATAATAATATCAAGATATTATCCATACGATCCTTCATCCCTTTTAAAACATGTAGGGGATGTAGATTGAGTCATCGGTATACCCGTACAAATTGTAACGTGGCCTGTATAGCGTATTCAGGATTTTGTGACATTAAGATGCACCCAGATACAAAACCATCTAAAACGTAAATAAAATCCCACACTCAAAACATATAAACCCTCACACAAATAATAAAACCACATAATTTTCAGGGGGTTCTAGCATAATAAATATCTTAGGAGTATCAGGAAGCCCGCGAAAAGGCTCCACCGATTACATAGTCAACACATCCCTCAAATACCTTGAGGAAAAATACGGCGCAGAGACCCGCTACTTCTCAGTGCACGGAAAACATCTCAACTTCTGCATCCACTGCGACTACTGCATCAGGGAACGCAGCGGCTGTGTCCACAAGGACGACATGCAGGAATTCTACGACGGCCTGGAATGGGCCGACGGCATCATAATCGGCACCCCCGTATACCAGGGTAACCTCAGCGCACAGACTAAGACCGTGCTGGACCGCTGCCGGGCTATGGTAGCAAAAGACCCCGACATCCTGCGCAACAAAGTGGGCGCGGCCCTGGCTGTGGGCGGCGACCGGATGGGCGGACAGGAGATAGCCATCCAGTCCATTCACCACTTCTATATTATCAGCGAGATGATACCAGTCGGCGGCGGGTCCTTCGGTGCTAACCTGGGTGGCACCTTCTGGTCAAAGGACAGGATGGCAGAGGGTGCGGCCGAAGATGAGGAAGGGCTAAGGTCCATGCGCAAGACCATGAACCGGATGGTTAAGAAACTGGAACTGGTCAAGGGTTTGGAGATCCCGACGAAAGGGTGACAGGGTGGAGTTATTGAAGTCGGGAAATAAATGAGATTAATCAATCGGGAGAAAGGTACAAATTTCAGACAGGATTTACAGGATGGACAGGATAGACAGGATAGAACGTAACACCAATATCCTGTAAATCCCGTAAATCCTGTCAAAAAGCCAAGTGGTGTAAAATTCAACTTCTTGTCTGCGCATTTTGGTAAGTATTCCAGCCGTTTTCAAGTATCTCCTGGTCAATGAAAATACTCATCTCAGGTACTATATACTGTGCGGTCGATATCCGACTCTTCTGTCTTTACACCCCAATCACCTTGAAGAGCTTTTATCTTTTGGAGAGGTTTATCCTTTCCGTTAACTTCGATATTTTGACTCATACTACAAAAGATAGTTTAATCTGTTATATCTTTTTCCAGGCAATGTTCAAAAAATCAGTCGTTTTGTTGACACTGACTTTAGGTAAAATCAGTGTTATTCGCTGTTAATCTGTGTCTGAAAAATAAAAAGACACGGATTTCACAGATTTACACAGATTTGTTGTCGCATCGCATCTAATATATTCGCTGTATAACTGGATTTTGTATCATGTCCTTTTTCTACCATTATTATAGCCAACATTAATTAGTAACCGCACCAAATCTGAAAATAGGAGAATCGAACATGAAAGGACTAATCCCCGCCGCCGGAATGGGCACCCGGCTAAAACCATATACCAATGCCATCCCGAAAGAACTGCTCCCCGTAGGCGGCAAAGCCGTCATCGAGCATGTCATTGATGCGTTCAGGGAAGCGGATATCACCGATATCACTATCGTGGTGGGCTGGAAAAAGAATGCCATACTGGACTACCTCGGCTCAGGCAACCGCATGGGAGTGAACCTCACCTATGTGGTACAGGACGAAAGGCTGGGCCTTGCCAATGCCATATATGCAGGCCGTCATGTTGTTGGGAACAGCACATTTGCAGTGATACTGGGCGACAATTTCTTTTATCCAAAAACCTTCATGCGCGACCTGCGGGACTTCCACAAGCAACAAGGAGCTGACGTGACTCTTGGAGTAACAGACATCCAGGACACAACCAGGCACGGCATTATTGCATACGATGGTATTGACGTGACCGATGTTGTGGAAAAGCCGCAACCAGAAGATGCACCCAGTAGAAAAGGGGCTGCCGGGATCTATATCATGAGTGACGAAATATTTGATGCCATCAGCCATATTGAGCCGGGCGTGAACAATGAGTACCAACTGGCCGATGCCTTCAAAGTGATGATAGACCGGGGACGCAAGGTTGTGTTCAGTGACATTCCAGGTTATCACATTGATGTAGGTACACCCGAAGACCTGCGCGAGGCAAACCGCTTATTTTACCTGCGGGAAGAGTGAGGTCATCTGTTCCTGTAATGCACAAAATTGTAGACCAGGATAGATGCCACTACCAGCACGATGAAGTAAGGAATATAGTGCTGGACCGGCCCCAGGTATTGCATTACCGCATCGGCGGTCACTGCCCAGAACACAGAAGCGATGACGGAAGCAATGGCAATCACAGGTATTATCTCCCGCACCGTAAAACCCAGGAGTTTTGCAAAACATGCAGTGGCCAGCCCCCCGGTCATCTGGAACGGGATGAAACATATCATGAAAATTCCCACAAGCCCGAACTTGTGCATCAAACCACTTTTATTGGACGTGATTACCTCTGAGAAGTTCATGAACGGTGCCATCACCGGAATCTGCTTCAACTCTTCATGGAATATTACAAAAATCGGCAGGCCTATCATCATACACCCTATGTCGGAAATAAAACTGACCAGTATCATCACGTAGAGGGACACTTCCATGGAAGCACCATTCAGCATGGCAAACTCCCGGCCCGACAGGAACTGGGTGCTGAATATCAGTGAAAACTCTCGTATCAGTCCAAATTCGTAGAATATGAAAAGTATTATTGAAACCGATATCACTCCGGTTACGAATAACCCTATAAGGAATCGGTCAGATTCTGTTTTTTCGATGCTCATATTATTTCCGTAATAGTTGTAATCGGGTTAATAGGATTATATGTTGATAACCTTTTTTCCATGGCACATAAAGTATAACTTTATGTAGTCGAGTAAATCCGACTGTAGGGAGGATTTTCTCGTTCATTCAAGTGTTAGTCTCATCTCCGACTGTATTCCCTGCATGAGTTCACAAACCTCTCCATTGACACCGCAGCCGGGTGTGTGTGCATGTAACTGGCCAGGGTATTGTAAGCCATAAGCCCGTCCTGGCCGTCGAAAATACCTTTGCCCCTGCGCATCTTGTATGCGAACCTGGCATCACGCCCAGGTTCGGTTATCGAATAATGGAACTCATGTCCCCGCACGGTATGCCCCATACCAGACAGATGGTTATTGGCAATTACCTCGGCCTCAGTGTATCCTAATGCCTGGAACCGCTGTACCATGTGGGATTCGCTGTCGAACACCCCGGCCATTTCATACTTCTTACCATCCACTTCCAGGCTTTTACCCAGGTACATCAGCCCGCCGCACTCGGCATATACAGGCATGCCGTCTTGGGCAGCCGCCCTGATGTCATGCCGTGTATTCGAGGATGAGAGCTGGGCAGGGAACAGCTCTGGATAGCCGCCGCCGAGTATCAGGCCGTCAATATCCGGCAGTTTATCAGACAGGGGGCTGAAGGTGACAACTTCGGCACCACATCGTTGCAGTTCGTCGAACATATCCTGGTAATAGAAACAAAAGGCACTGTCCATTGCCACGCCTATCCTGACATCAGACTGTGGTGTCACAACTTCGCCCGGGTTGTCAGGGTTCTGTGCCATTGAAGCTATATCCAGCAGTGCATCCACATCCACGTTATTCTCTACAAAATCTGCCAGTTTCCCGTAATCCCATGCCTGCTCATGCGCCATATGAAGCCCAAGGTGTCTGGACGGCAGGGTAAGTTCCTTATTCGGCGGCAGTGTCCCTATCACAGGAATATTGATGCCTGCGCCTGTTAGCCCGTCCTCAACGAGTTTGCGGTGGCGGGGACTGCCTACCCTGTTGAGTATCAACCCTGCGATATTGATATCAGGATCCAGGGTCTGGTAACCTTTCACAACAGCGGCTGCACTGCGTGACATGCCGTGGACATTGACCACCAGCACCACGGGCACACCCAGGGTCTTTGCCACATGGGCACTGCTGGCGGTATCTGTTGAATCCAGGCCGTCATACAGCCCCATCACACCCTCGATTATGGAAATGTCACCCTGGGTCCGGGCGTAGGTACTGCGTACCTCGCCAGTGCCCATGATATATGTGTCAAGGTTCCGGGACGGCCTGTTGCAGATAGCAGTATGGTGGGACGGGTCAATGAAATCCGGACCCACTTTGTAGGCCTGCACAGCCATGCCCTTGCGGGTAAATAGCGCCATCAGTCCCAGTGCTACTGTGGTCTTGCCTACACCGCTGTGGGTCCCTGCTATCATTACTGCTTTTGTCATGATTGGTCTGTGTTGTGTGAATTATACATCTTAAGCGTAATCAAAATCAGCGAAACCACAGAAACTTTCCAACCTGCATCTTCACTTTCCTCCAGCCTGTCCAGCAGCCAATCCACAGACCGGCCAACATTCCCGGAGTGCCCGTCAAGTATCAGGGATTGCACCACCAGGCATGATGTGGCTGTATATTTCCAGTTACCATCAGTACACTGTGCCAGCACCCACGAAGAATTGCGGTTGGTTGTGTCGGCTGTGCCCTTCCTGTCCTGGTGAATCAGTGCGGAATTGATGAGGGCAATGACACCGGGGTGTTTCCAGTCCTCTGAGAAGTTATCCATCAGCCATTGTACTCCTGCCCGGTTCGTCTCACCAGCGGCTCCAAGGGCCATCAGGCAATAACAGGTATCATACACATTATCATTCCATGAACCGTTACCTGATTGCATTTCCAACAGCCAGTCCAATGATTCTTTGCATGATACGCCGCATTCCAGGAGTGCAGTACATGCCCTGGCCGTATTCCGTACAGGGTTATCCTCTTCCCAATGGTCGCCAGACCTGGCCTGCTCAAGCCATATCATAGGGCCGCTGGTATCATGGCTCCATAAACACAATGCTCTGGCAGCCTGGGAAGCTTCCTTGATATTGTTGAGCGGCGCAGTTTCAAGCCAACCCAGGGCACGTTCGTAAAGGATTTTGACCTTATCAGGATACATTGCATCATTGATTGGGTTAATATATATAATCTGTATCGATGTTTTTTTATCCTTTGTGCCCTTATCATGAGACGACTGTCAAGTATACAGGAGGCAGCCTATGAATGAAAAAATTGCGCCCCTTGTGGACGAAATAATAAGGGCGCTTGGTACAACAGTAAATCAAGCTATTATAGAGGAAGAACTGAGGAGACTCCTTGAGTTCAAGGTGCCGCCTGAAGAGGCAAAGCGGAGCCTGCTCAAAAAATACGGGGTCAGTGAAGTAAAAAGATTATCTGACCTGCACGGGGGAGAGCGCGATATCGAAATTACAGCCAGGATACTTGATATCAATCTCAAGGTCGTGGGCATAAAGGGCCAGGAACGTACTATTTTCATGGGCACTATGGCAGATGAGACCGGAGCTAAAAGTTTTACCGCATGGGAAGATTTCGGGCTTGAAACAGGTGACGTGGTCAAGGTCAATAATGCATATGTCAGGACATGGCAAGGTATGCCCGAGATTAACTTCGGTCCCAGGTCAAAAGTAGATAAATTGGATCGTGACGCCCTGGATTCCCTTGCGACGGCAGACATTGATAAAACAATGTTTTTGGCAGAACTGATGGATGGCGCCGCTGCCGTGCATACCATATTCAGGATAATCGAGTGTCAGCATAAGGAGATTAATACCAGGAACGGCTCAAAGACTATCATTTCAGGGACTGCTGCAGATAATTCTGCGAAAATCCCCTTCACATCATGGGAGTCCAACCCCGTACTTGCCAAAGGGGTAACAGTGGAAGTGAAGAACGCTTATGTTAAATCATGGCGCGGGGTCCCCACAATCAATATGGGAGAATTTACCACCATAAGCAAATCCGATGCCGTTATCAGTGATGATGACCTCGCGCTGGTCCTGAACCCGGAACCTGTCAGGCTGGATAGTATTATTGGGCGGGACGGGGTGTTCGATACAATCATTGAAGGCAGCCTGATATCCATAAGGCCCGGGTCCGGACTCATCACTCGTTGTCCCCAGTGCAGCCGGGTGATACAGAAAAACACCTGCCGTGTGCACGGGCCTGTTGAGGGTATCTATGATATGCGGATAAAGTCTATTCTTGACGATGGTACCGGAGCCCTTACCGTTGTACTGGATGCGGACCTGACACAAAAGGTCTCAGGTTATTCCATTGACAAAGCCAGGGAAGTGGCAGCAGCAGCCATGAACCAGTCCGCAGTAGAGGACGAGATGCGCCACAAACTGCTGGGCAGGAGCATGCAGGCACGGGGTAATATGACCAAAGGCGAATACGGCATCACGCTGGTGGCTGACGATGCCAGTTTGACAGAGATGGATACCGCTGCTGAAGCTGCAGCCCTGATTAAAGAAATGGGAGGAATGGGGTCGGTCGGTCAGATGTTTTCAGGTGTTGGAGGCAGTCCATGATTGAGAGGGAATTGGCCTGGCGGG
>DAOWEE010000054.1 GCA_030638625.1 Methanosarcinales archaeon | reverse complement strand
TCAGCCCTGCTGGCCCTGAACCCACAACAGCTACCTTCTTGCCAGTAGATGCGGTCTTCTCAACGGACTCAGTTACCCCATTATCCCGCTCATGGTCGGCTGCATATCTCTCCAGCCTGCCTATTGCTACGGGTTCGCCTTTCCTGCCCAGCACACATACCTCTTCACACTGGGTCTCCTGGGGACACACCCGGCCGCAGATGGCAGGCAAGGCGTTCATGGACTTGAGCTCACGTATGGCCGCATCCATATCATCATCAGCCATGTATTGGATAAAAGCCGGGATGTCAATACCCACCGGACATCCTGCTACACATGACGGCTTTTTGCACTGGATACACCGGCTGGCCTCTTCCAATGCCTGCTCATGTGAATATCCCAATGCTACCTCGTCAAAGTTGGACCGTCTTTTCTCAGGGTCCTGCCTGGGCATGTCATTACGCTCTAACACTGGCATCCCTCCCGTTCACACTCGTAATTTTCAAGTGCCTTTTGCTCCTCATCCCGATACATCATCAGCCTGTTCATAAGCAGAGTAAAATCTACCTCATGGGCATTGAATTCCGGACCATCCACACACGCAAACTTGGTCTCGCCACCTACCAGCACACGGCACGCACCGCACATGCCGGTACCGTCAACCATGATGCTGTTAAGGCTTACAATAGTCTTCACACCAAATGGATGGGTCACTCCAGCCACGGTCCGCATCATTATGGCGGGACCAATGGAAATCACACTTGATATGGGTTCATCCCCTTCAAGCAGTTTTTTCAATACATCAGTAACAAAACCGTGATGTCCTTTTGTGCCGTCATCGGTGGTAATGTACAATTCATCACTGACTTCCTTCATCTTATCCTCCCACAGCAGGATGTCTGCACTGCGGGCACCGATGATGGAAATTACCTTATTGCCAATCGCTTTATGGGCACGGGCAATTGGGTAAATGGGTGCCACACCCACGCCGCCACCTACACATACCACTGTGTCCGAGGGCTCAATCTCTGAAGGATTGCCCAACGGGCCTACAAAATCCTGCAAGCTGTCACCGGCATTCAATGTGGACAATTGTTTGGTGGTTTTGCCTACTTCCATGAATATGGTGGTGATGGTTCCTTTCTCGCGGTCAAAATCAGCGATGGTGAGGGGGATTCGCTCACCGGTTTCATCAATCTTGAGGATTATGAATTGTCCCGCTTTTGCTTTTCTGGCAATTTTAGGAGCATCCATTACCATCTGGTGAATTGTCGGCACAATCTGGAATTTTTCAAGTATCTTAAATGGCATTTTGACTGACCTTCTGAATAAAATGTTAAATTAAAGGTAAGATGAAGTGTGTCCCTTAATGCAACCAATAAAGTAAAAGTTTAACGGTATTAATTTTTTACAATGGATTTGAGAAAATATAAGTACACCATGAATCAAATACCTGTGAAGAGGAAATCATTATGGAATACGAAATTACAGGAGACAATCTCCAGCTGGTGACACTTCACCTAGGCGGAGGCGAGACTGTCTATGCCGAGGCCGGAGTTATGAACCATATGAGCAGTAATATGGACATGCAGGCAAAGGCGAAAGGTGGTCTTATGAAAGGCCTAAAACGCATGGTCAGTGGAGAATCATTCTTTATTACTGAATTCACTTCACAAGGAGATGGGTTTGTTGCATTCGGGGGCAACGTGCCAGGTAAGATAGAAGCTATATCAATTGGTCCGGGCCAGGAATTCCTTGCACAGAGGGATGCATTCCTCTGCGCCGAATCAGGCGTGGATATGGATGTGGCTTTTACCAAGAAACTGGGTGCGGGAATCTTTGGCGGCGAGGGGTTCATACTCCAGAAATACAGCGGTCAGGGAACGGTGTTCATTCATGCATGCGGCGACTTTGTGGTCAAGGAACTCCAGCCCGGAGAGACACTGAAAGTAGATACAGGGTCACTGGTAGGATTTGATTCCTCTGTCCAGTATGATATAACACGGGCTGGCGGCATCAAGACTTCACTGTTCGGCGGCGAAGGATTATTCCTGACCACGCTTACCGGACCGGGTAAGGTTATCATCCAGTCGCTGAGCATTGCCAACCTTGCAGCGGCACTTGCGCCACATCTGCCTATTGGAAACACTGGTAGCAGCGGCGGCGGCGGGTTGTCTGTTGGCAAACTGTTGGGCGATTAGAAAAATTAGAACAGTATAAATTCTATTTCGGTTCCTGTCCGCATACTTCTATAATTGGGCAGGATCCACCATCGTTTTTTCGGAATTTATTGAATAATTATCAGTTCATTGATGAACAAGCCTTATATGCTGAAACAAATCCTTAAAAAATTAGGATTACAATACTTAGGATTATGAGTCAGTTCTTTAACAAGGTAGATAGACTATCCATCCTGGAAGGGGAATCGAAAAACAAGTTCAAATTTCCGATTGTTTATCCTAACCAACCATGTATGAATTCGTCTGCATGATCTGATTTTTGCCTGCCATCAATCTAAAAATATTTATCGTATAACGTTTAACGTTAAACACAATGACTGAAGTAAAAGTGCATGATAAATACCTGGTCGTAATACCCAAGGATGTGCGTGAAACGCTCGGACTTAGAATTGGGGAAACAGTTGATTTCGTAGTAGAGCACGAGAAAGCTGTGATTTACCCTAAGCGAGGCGACCCTGCCTCAGTTGAAAAACTTCACGGCATTATCAAGCACAAAGGAACAGTAGATGAGGGAATTGAGGATGGGTATGGTGTAATGGGAGAAGAATCCTAATGAAATATGTTGATTCTAATATTTTCATCCACAACCTTATCGGTGACAACCGGATGGGAGATGTGGCTGAAAGGTTCCTGCAGGATGTTGCAAAAGGCAGGGAGATTGGAGTGACTTCTGTTCATACAATGGTAGAGATATATGCTTTTTTAAAAAGCAAACGTCTGTCTGAACAGAAAATATCTGATATTATCAGCCAGATAAACGAACATGGGGTTATACTACTGCCCTTTGAACCTGAATTCCTGATGGAAGCACTCCCCATGGCAAAGAAAGGCTGGAAGATGGGGGATGCCATACATCTCAATACTATGCTCAAAAATAAGATATCCAGTATTGTAACTGATGACAGGCACTTTGATGGTGTGGATGGGATAACACGAATTGACCTGCTGGATGAGCAGTAAACCGCTACTCAACATATTTGACGTCAGCAATTCATAATACTGACTCAGAACAAAATCACATAAACCTCAGTGCCTGCCCCATATCCCTCGATATTAGGCGGCACCACCACATACCCGTCAGCCCTGGCTACTGAACTCAATATCCCGGCACCCGATGCCATTACAGGTTCCACGCTGTTGTCTTTGATGCGCACCCGCACATAGGTCTGGTAACCCTGGCGGGATGTAATCTTCTCCTTAAGAGGTAACCTGACCACAGTTTCGGGCCTGGACGGTATATGCCCCAGCTTTTGTAATGCAGGTATGCCGAACACCAGCAGTGCCACCAGACCCGCAACCGGATAGCCTGGCATGCACAGGATTGGTTTGCCTTCCACCACACCCAGGGCCGTGGGTTTACCCGGACTAATGGCCACACCGTGTACCAGCAGTTCTCCCAGAGCCTCTACCGCAGCCGGTACATGGTCACGCTCACCTACTGACGTGCCGCCGCTAATCACTATCATATCAGCATCGGAATTGTCCTGTATGGCCTGGCGTATGAGTTCGGGGTCATCGGTCACGATGTCAGTAATCCTGGGAAATCCGCCGGCTTTTCTGACATAACTCGCGGTCATAAGGCTGTTAGTTTCCCACACCTGTCCGGTTTCCAGGGGCTTGCCCCTGGGTACCACTTCCTCACCTGTGGGAATGATAGCCACCAGCGGCCTGTGGTATATCTCCACATCACTGATGCCAGCCGAGGCAAGTACTGCCAGGTCGCCGGGGCGCAGCAGGTGTCCTGAGGGAAGTAACAACTCACCCGCCGCCACGTCCTCACCAATATCACCCACATGCTTTCCCGGATGCAACTGCGATAAAATCTCTACTGTTGTACCTGCTGCCCTGGTATCCTCAAGCATCACCACAGCATCGGCACCCTTGGGGATGGCAGAGCCGGTATGCACACGGTGGCAGGTGCCCGGGCTTACATCCCCATCGGTCAACGTGAGTACCACAGGGGACGGCGCAGCTGCTCCAAGAGTATCATCTGCCTTGAGGGCATATCCGTCCATAGCTGCCCGCCTGTAATGGGGGACGTTTTGTTCTGCTTCAATATCTGATGCAAGCACCCTGTCGTAAGTGTCATCCAGTGGTATACTCTCTTTGCGCTCTATTGGGCGGATAGCTTCAAAAAAAATCTTCTTTGCCGTATCCACATCCATTCGTGACCTGAACAGCCTGCCCATAGGATTTCCTCAACCACCCGATACCGGCGGGAATAATGCTATCTCATCCCCATCATTGAGTATGGTTTCCAGTCCGTCTTTATCCTTGACACTGATACCGTTGACCATTACATGGATGAAAGGATGGAGTCCGTTGCTGTCAAATATGAGTTCTCCCAGTCCCTCATGTTTTTCAATGAGCCAGTTGAGCACTTCCCCGAGGTCATGACCGTTTGCCTCGATCTTTGCCTTACCGGCTTGCTCTCTTAAGTTTGCGAACAGTTTTACTGTGACCGTTGCCATATGACTTCTCAAGTTGTTGCTGTAGATATAAATATTTGGTTAATTGTGCTGATGGTAATGTTCCAAAAATCAGTTATATTGTTGACACCGACTTTAGGTAAAATCTGTGTCAATCGCTGTTAATCTGTGTCTGAAAATATAAAAAGACACAGATTTCACTGATTTACACAGATTTATAGTTGCATCTGCATCTAACCTATCGCTCATCAGCAAGAAACTTCACTTTTCTGCCTCGTAATGGGATAGACCACATCCGCCCGCAATGCATCTGATGCAAATGCTAAAGCAGCACGGATATTTTCTTCTGTCAAACGTGGGTGTTCCTCAATGATCTGTTCAATGCTCTCGCCAGCAGCAAGTTTTTCCAGGATTAATTCCAATGTAATACGCGTACCGATAATTACAGGCTTGCCCATCATGATTGCCGGGTCGGATTGGATAAAATCTCTTTGCATTATGTAGACCTCTT
>DAOWEE010000122.1 GCA_030638625.1 Methanosarcinales archaeon | reverse complement strand
GGTATTTATTAGTTCATAGGCTTCACTCCATGATATTTTTACCCAGCCCGGGTCAACGCCCTTGCCTTTTGTAGAATTGGTACGTTTCATGGGCCTGGCAATCCTGTCATGGTCATACAGGTCCATAATGCTGGCGTTACCTCTGGGACATAGTGCTGCACCTTCGTCTTTGTGATTTACGAAATCTTCTGAGACATTGGATACACCCATAGGGTTCTGGAGATTGGGTACCACTTTCAGGACCACCTTTTCATTCTCCACAGTCATTACATCGGCCAGAACTCCAGTCTGTCCGCCGCACATATTGCAGACAGTTGATATCCA
Source organism: Methanosarcinales archaeon (assembly GCA_030638625.1). Taxonomy (GTDB): domain Archaea; phylum Halobacteriota; class Methanosarcinia; order Methanosarcinales; family Methanocomedenaceae; genus Methanocomedens_B. The sequence continues at coordinate 9,823 of DAOWEE010000122.1, read as the reverse complement.
TTTATGGGGCTGTTTCCTTGGTGGTGCACCTGCTATCTTATGACAGTCAATGCATTCACTGCTGGCAATGGCAGGATCTAACAATGCACTACCAGCAACGACTGCTCCACCTGTTGCGGCTGTAAGTTTCAGGAATCCACGGCGCGTGATATCTTTGGAAGTCACATCTTTGATATGTTTCATCTTTTTTCCTCCTGTACGCGTCCCATAATACTCGTATCTGCATCAATGTAGAACACCTTTGGTTCAGTTCCCAGTCCTGCTTTGATGAGTTGGGTGGGGTAAAGGTGAATCAGTTTTGACACTTCACTGTTAGGATCGTTCATGTCCCCGAATACCCTGGCTTTGGTCATACAGGAAAGTACACATGCAGGCAGGGCACCATTGTCCACCCTGTGTGCGCAAAAGGAACACTTGTCTGCTGTATCTTTATATTCTGTATGTTCCGGGTCATGGTTGGTATACGGTCCTTCGTTCATGAACCTGGCATTGTAAGGACATGCAGCAATACAGGCCTTACATCCCATACAACGATTGAAATCGACAAGGGTAATACCGTCTTCCCGTTTGAATGAAGCCCTGACCGGGCATGCAAGCACACAGGGGGGGCGGTCACATTGATTGCACAGCCTGGGCAGGTTAAAGGTCTTGACATTTGGGTATGTCCCCTTCTCTATCTTCTTTACCCATGACCTGTAATGTTTCAGGGGGACTTCATTTTCCTGTTTACATGCTATGGAGCAGGCATGGCATCCCACACATTTACGGAGGTCTATGACCATCGCATATTTTTTATCAGGTTCCCCATGCCTGAATTCTGGACGCGAGTATTTCGGACCCCAATTTTCATTGATCCTGTCAAGTTTTTTCTTTCCCATATCTTATTCCTCCAGTTCAAATGGGACTTCAGTTGACGAATCATTAGCATTCTTGCCGATGATTCCGTCAACCAATGTAACGATCTTCGGTGTATACTTCAGGGCCAGTATGTAGGCGACGATACCGAAAAGAATAATGCCGCTCAGTAGCATTATTTCCTCAATGAGTGTATAGCCGATATACCCGATTTCATGGGTATATGGTACCAATCCTGCTTCGCTTTTAGGAATCATTTGTCCACCTACGATTACGTTAAATCTCATGGCAAATGTTCCAATCACAACCAGGGCTGCTGCAAGGCCTTGCCCAAAATAGGTCCTTCCAGTTTTTGGGTGTGAAAGAATCAAAAGTGGGATAATTCCACCTATGACTATTTGTATCCAGATGAATGAGAACGATAGTGGTCCACTTAACCAGAGCATTATTGCCTCGTACTCCTCAGCTGCAGAATATAACATAGTAGTAATATCCACAATGTCAAGGAAGAATTCCAGCACCAGGAAGAAAATAAGGAGATTTCCGATACTGTAAATTATTTCGGGGTCAACTTTCTTTTCATCAGGGAAGAACTTCTCTTTTATCACTACGACTACTATCAATAATGCTATTCCTGACGTCAGTGCAGAGACCAGGAATAATACCGGCATCAGGGCGGTGTGCCACAATACCATACCTTTATTCAGCCCGAACACAAACCCTGTATCAGCATGTACTCCAAGGGCCACAGGTATGCATATGATGCCCATTATCTTAGCAAATTTGTCGTTTCCTGTAAAGATGTAATACGCATAAATTAGACTACATAACAGATAGGCACTGATAATGAATGTGGCCCAACTGAACATAGAGGCTATATTCGGATATAAAAATGTATTATATATCCGGGTCGGTTGGGTGGTATCTGCCAAAAGTGTCATGTTGGCCATTAGCAGTAGTACGATAGCCATTAACACTGCGTTCTTAGATATGACCTTGTATTCCTTTTTATCGAACACGTATGCCAGGGTTGATAGTGTGAAAGACCCTGCACTAAGTCCCGTAAAAAACGGGAAGGATGTGATAAGCAATCCCCATATCAATCCATGTTGAACATTATATACTTCTTGAAAGACCATTTTTCTCTACCTCGTCATTGGATTTGGGTTGAAATCGTCATGTTGCAATCCAATTATATCTAGTATGGAAGTTTATTCTGGCAGTGTCAGTTTCTCCTGTCATTGCGCGTAATCATCATTAATTTACACATTCTACTTAAATGTTTGTGAAATAACAATCAGTTAGTGTGAAGTGGAATTAACTATTAATTCAATTAAAACATGAAATAAATTAAATATAATCAATATCTGTACAAATAACATCATTTTATTGATTTTAATTTAATATAACTCACATTTATTGAATTGTTATTGTAATGGTGCGAATATTGACGTTAGAATGCTAAACATAATTAATGCAAAGTGTGAATCTGACCGAAATGTTTATACATTTTATGTGCAAAGTGACTGTTAAGTAATTAATAAAATAGGTGATATCATTGAAGGTAAAACGACTATTCGTTTCATTGTTGTTGATAACTGCTTTTTTGACCTTAGTATCAGTAGCTGAAAGTGATACAATTGAACTGGATGCTGCAGATGTTAACTGCCGCAGTTGTCATACAGACCCGCACCCGATACATTCAAAGATTAATTTGCAATGTGAAGAATGTCATGGTAAGGCCCTTGATGTGAAAATACCACGATGTACGACCTGTCATAAAGGTCCAATCCATGATGTACATATACAAAAGGTTAACAGCCAGCCTTGTTCCAGTTGTCATAAAAACATCCAGGGCAAGCATAATTCTCTTTTAGGGGATTCAGTATGTGAACACTGTCACAAAGACTTGATTGATGTTCACGGTGGTGAACTTGAGGCATGTAATAAGTGCCACGGTTCAGTGTCCCAGATTACAAAGCCTGTGAAAACTCAAAGTATGGTCGTAATATGCGAAAATTGTCACCAGGCTGAGAGTATTGCTACCATTCACGGTTCAAAAGACGACTCCCAGACCTGTTACCGGTGCCATCGCGAGGGCGTGGAAGGTGCAGAAACGAAAAAGATTCCTCACATAATTCATGTGCCAAAGGTGGATTGTATGACCTGTCACTGGGACTTAAAGGAAGATACTATTACGGTTCCCCAATGTTCCAAATGCCATAGTGTGGACAAGATACATGCCTTCTCCACTGCGGGCAAGACAATGGGGGGTTCAGTAGAATGTTCAATCTGCCATCCGGATATGTCGATACAAAAGAATATGGGTGAAATAACAGAAATATCAGGTAAACCTGTATCCACAGAAGTGCCTGAAGTAATTCCTTCACCCACACCACCTCTGCCCGGGTTTAGCCTTATGCTTTCATTGCTGGTGTTTGGGTTGTTGTTTGTTTTGGGTGGAAGAAAATAATGCGGGGGAACCCGCATTTTATTTTCAACGGCATTGATAATATTTAATCATGTGAATTGTGGATAAATCTTATAAATCATTAGTATAATTATATTTTATACTGGTGAAAAAATGAAAAAAAAACATATCTTTTTAGCATTACTTCCCATAATATTCTGTTATCCTATATTGCGGCTCGGATACGGTATTGTGGAATTTCAGGATAATATCATTGCTAACCAGTTCATGGCCCATAAGGGGCTTCAGGAAATATATGTCCACATATATTCAGGTTTTTTACTGTTTGTGGCCAGTGTAATATCAGTGGCCATTCTTTATGACTACTTTAAAGATTCAAAATATACGTGGAAACCCATCATGGCAGGAATTCTTTCCACTGGATTGATAGGGCTGGGGGAGGGGGCAGAACATTTATTTGCTACTTTCGGTCATGAAGTATTTCACTATACACACATGATTGGGTCGCCGGTAGCCATGTATTTCCTGTATGTTGGCACAAAGGAATATTCTATGCAGTTCAAAGAAGGCGGTAAACGCATGGCAGGCAGGACAATATTGGTAATAATGTCATCAGTCTTCATAATTTCTGTAGTACTTGCCTCCTTTGCACGTACACAATGGGACCCTGCGATTGAGAGGCCTTTCATTTATGTAATTGCCATACCTCTACTTGCACTCTCATTTTTGACTTTGAAGGAAGCCTATAACCAGTTCGAAATGCAGAAAATGTTGATGCATAACCTTTCATTGCTTGCCATTTCAGTAATGTTTTTGAATATAGTAATATTACTTGGACGTGATGCAGATATTGTGGGAAACGCATATGTTTATATGGTGACCCATGTCTTCCAGGTGATATTACTTATCGTAACTGCAACATTCATCATGGTTTTCACGATTTCGATGTATATCCTGCTGGACAGGGATGAAAAAATATACCGGCTGCCTGATAGTGGTAATGCCAATACAAATATCTAACACGGATTTTGATTGACCTGGAAAATGCAAAGTAATTTTTAATTGTATGTAAAGTATAACTTTATGTGTCAAGTTAATCCGGCCGAAGGGAGGATTTTCTTATTTGCATAGGCTTAAGGATTAAAAAAGAGGATAGCCAGGAACATTAGTTCTCCTGGCTTTCGTAAAGTACTAAATTTACTTAATGTTCTACCGGGTCCATATTGAATATCCTGATCATCAGCGTGAACATCAGCACTGCCATGGCCCAGAATCCTATTACCACATTGAGTTCAAGTATGGTTGGAATATACACGACCAGTTCACCCAATGGGGAGATGGACATCCCGACCAGGATCAGGAATATCCTCTTAAGGAAGATTCCAACTACCACCAACACTGAGGCAGTAGCTATCCATTTGATTGAGTTCTTGGTCCTGGGGTGCAGGACAATGATGAATGGTATCAGGGCCGATAGCAAAATCTCTCCATACAGGGAGAACGCATAGGGTCCATGCTGTATGAAATGGATGCCCAGGTGATGCTCGGGTTTTTGGGCATATGGCCAGACTGTGATCAGAATCTCATTGAACAGGAAGAAGAGATCTACAGGTATGGCAATGGTCAATGCTTTTCTCAATGTCATAACGATGGCATGCGGATCACGGAATTTTATATCCGTGAACTTGGGTAGTACAAGTGTAATGATAATCAGCAATGCCAGTCCCGATGTGATGGCCGAAGATATGAACAACGGTGCCATTATGGCCGAGAACCAGGATGGTCTGGATTTGACCAGGCCGAATACCCACCCTGTGACTGAATGTACACTGATAGCCGCAGGTAATGATACCACAGCCAGCGGAAATAGCCAGCGCATCTTTCTGGCCAGCAGGGCATATAGGTCTAAACCGCTCAGTGCAGTATAACCGCCCAGAATCATAAAGTCAAAGAACATCATTGAGGTAAAATTGGGCGACATAAAGAACCTGTAAAACCGTTCAGGATGGCCCAGGTCTGCTGTCACGAACGCTATTGCTGTCACAGCACATACAAACGCCTGTATAACTCCCACCTTAAGTAGAGGTTCCAGCTTTTTCACACCGAATAATTCCACGCTGGAGGCCACTATCAGGCCGCCGGCCGCCAATCCCACAAAGAATATGAAATTGATGATATACAAACTCCAGCTGACCACGTTCCTGCTGCCTGTAACTATGAACCCTTCGGACAATTGTAAATAGTAAGCAAAGAAACCTGAGGATACCAGTAGCAGCAGGATGGTAATCCATCCGTAGTACAGCTTGGTACCCTTGAACAGCATATCAAGTTTGACTTCTACTCCAAGAATATTAATTGGTTTAACATTGAACATTTTTTATCACCCTACATAGTAAACTCTTGGTTTGGTTCCCAGGTCTTCTTTGAGCACAGTCACTCTTCTGGTGCGCAGCAGGTATGATATCTCGGAGTCCGGGTCATTGATATCGCCAAATTTCCTGGCACCAACCGGACAAACTTCGGTACATTTAGTGGTCTTACCCTCACGAACACGGTGGATGCAGAACGTACACTTTTCAACCACGCCCACCGGCCTGATAGGCACATCGGGATTGACCTCATCTTCAGGTACTTCGGGTTTTATCCAGTTGAACTTCCTGGCCCAGTATGGGCAGTTGATCATACACATCCTGCATCCCAGACACTTATCATAGTCAACTACCACGATACCATCCGGTTCTTTCCAGGTGGCTGTTACCGGGCATGCCTGAACACATGGCGGGTTATCACATTGATTGCAGTGCGCAGGAAGGTACCACTTGTCCTCCTTGGGCGCATCAGTATAATATTGGTCTGAGTTGAGCAGGTCAAAGGAACTCTCTTCCATCTCAAGTAACCTGATATACTGTATTCCTGATGTCCTGCCGATATTGTTCTCTTTAATGCAGGCATACATGCAACGCCGGCATCCGATACAGGTCTGTGTATCAATGGCCATGGCGTAATAGACTCCCTCCATGGGTGCCGGGTCATCGTAATATTTCCCGACTTTTTTTACATTCCATGGAAGATGGGACGTGATCATGCTTAGGGATCTGCCACTAAGGGCTGCAATGCCACTCATTCCTGAAAGTTTTAAGAAATTTCTTCTTGTGATATCCATAGAAAACACCTCTGTTAATCAGGTCTCCATTTATCCTTGCCTATCATGAGTATTACAAACATCATCAGCGTCAGGACCAGTATTGCTACAAATATCTGCCCGGAAAAAATAACTGCTTTAGTATAAGGTTCATCATTACCCGGATTCATGAAATTAACAACTTCCGGGGGGTCGAGCGGCGGCGGTAATGGATAACCGATCCCAAGACCTACTTTGTAAAGTTTGGGGTTGTGGGGATTATGGCACCTGAAATCTGAACACCTGTACCGTCTACTTTCCAGTTCTTCTATTGTTGTATTATTATGTGAGGCATCAGTTGTCAGGTCCAATTCTGGTTTGGATTTACCATGGTCCCCATATAACCATGTATCATATCGTTTCTGATGGCATTGGTAGCACAATCTGGGGGATTCTTCAAATGATATCATTTCTCCGGACAGGAGCCGTAATTTGCTTCTCTGGTCAAAATCATGACATATAAAGCAGCCGACCTGGTCCTCTAGGACTAACTTGTCGTGGTATTCAAGGGATGTGCTATGGGGTATCTTCTCATTGGTGGCAGTCCCTGGATTGTGGCAAAAATCACATTCAAATGTGAATGGCAGTCTTCTATTGATCAGTTCATCCGCTTTTCTCGCTGGTTCTTCTGCAGAGGGTAAGTCTCCATATGCAGGCCCAATTAAAACCATGATAAAAAGGGTGAATGTTGACAACACAATGATTTTTTTGAACATATCAATATCGCCTCACGTTTATTTATGTTAATTGTTTATGTATAATAAAACCTTTTCCTATAATATAGTTAATAATGTGATTTTTAAATAAAAATATTTGCATTAAATCCAGTTTTAATTATCAAAACCAAATTAATAATATAAAAAAGGATTTATTTTTCATTTAATCAAATATTTACTTGAATATTTAACTTTAATCAGTCTTATATACCTTAAATCAGTCTTAAAATACATTTAATCAGCGTTAGGCATGAACATAAAATGTGTATAAGTGTGCAACCGCCACATTTATAATGGTTAATAACAATGAATATATTAATAAAGGCAATTCACAGCATGAGGTTATGACTATGAGTGAACTATTCGGCTACAATAAAAGCAGTATGTCTGCAAGGATTAACTTGAAATCAAAATATAACTTTGTATATGATGTAATGAGATTCCTGAAAGTCGGGACAATTCTTGCATCTACAATTGTATTTATCTATGCAGGGTCCTGGGCAGCAGTTATGGGAATGAGATACCTGGTCGCAATAGTACCTTAAATCTGCTTCATACATATGATTCGGGTTGGGAAGTGGGAGGCACTTAATTATATTGAGATTTTTCTCATATGATACATTTAGTCTCATAAAATGAGACCAAAGTAAAAGGTGGTAAAGATCTGTTTTGAAAAAACGACACCACTTTCATTGTTTTATCGGTTAAATGGGGTGGCATATGGAGTGGCATATGGAGTGATTGTCATAGCATGGCCGAATTCCAGACTATGCATAATATTAAATAATTCCTCACACTATGTATCCATATGTCACATCAAATTGACTGAAAAAGGGGTGTCAGCAATACTTAGAAAAAACATAACAATTAGTGAAGACCACTTTAATATGCTTGACCCCATATTAAAAAGACATAATAACAATCTTTCGGCTGCAATGCGTGATATTATTGAATATGCAGTTTTCACACTGGATAGGTTTGGCAGCATTGAACGTGGCAAAGAAATCCTCGAGAATATGCATGAAAAGGAAGATTCTGTCTACGATGTGACAATTCCTATGTCGATGTTTAAGTGGTTAATCACATCCCAGGATGGGAAAATGCCATCATTAGAAGAAGTGAAACAATTGTTCATGTCACAGATGTTCACTGAAACTGAGATAGAGAGCCTGATCAGGTCGATAAATGAACAAAATAAGACCATGCATTGGCCGCTTTTTATAAAATGCCATGTTGATAAGAGTAAATTATATATCATAATTACTGGTGTGGACCAGGTTATCAATAAGTTTGAAGCTATTTTATTGTCACAATATCTTGCTACACAGGAAGAACCGTTTGTATTGGAGGAGATGATAGTCCTTCCCAACTCAATTCAAATACAATACGAAAAGGGTTCCATTGAAATGGCTGATGAGGCAATGCAGAAACATTTTGAAATATCTCCGACAATTTCAAAATAAATACTAACACATTAAATATATAAATAGATAGCATAGAATATGGTTGGGTAATATCATGAATATTAAGGACATTTCGATTATCACCCTGGCATCAGTAATCTTAATTTATTTTTTGGTTTTTTTCGTTGGTTATCAGCAGATTTCATTTAATTCTGATGGTACTGCACTAGAAAACCAGTATAATGGTAAGGGACCTGAAAACGGTCATTATGGATTGCATGAACTATACGCAACTGTTTATGCTGGCATCCTGCTATTCCTGGCCAGTATCATATCCACAATAATACTTTATAGACGATTCGGGAAATCAAGATTTACCTGGAGACCGGTTATTGGCGGCATCTTTGTTGCAGGTATTATGGGATTGGGTGAAGCTGTTGAACACAATTTTGATACCCTTTGGCATGAATTTTTCCATTATCTCGTTATGCTTGGAGGGTTGGTGGCCATGTTTTTATTGTATATCGGGACCCAGGAATATCGTATGCAATATAGACAAGGTGGAAAACCAGCATCTACGAGCGTCATTCTTGGAATGATAATTGTCCTGCCCTTGGTCGCCTTTGCAGTAGCGTTGAACGCTGTTGAACCCTATGATGCAAGGGTTGAACTACCATTCATATATCTAACTGCAGCCCCGACACTTTTCCTTTCGGGTTTAACAATGCTTGAATCATATAGACAAAAAGAAGAAAATAAGGTATTGATGGGTTTTCTGGCAATGCTTGCAGGCACTGTAACCGGCCTCACTGTTATAGCCCTGCTGGCAAGGATTGGTGATATTGGAAATCATGCATTTATTTTTGCACTGGGCCAATCTCTCCAGGTTGTTTATATGTCAGCAACAGCGATGTTAATACTTGTATTTACATTTACTATGTGGGCGTTGGCAGACTCAAATTGTTGAGCAGGTTTTTTGCGTTTAAATTACCTAATATTAATTGCCATGCCTGTCAAACAACCTCACCATTAGCAGACTTATTTCAAAGAAAAGTATCAGCGGTGCGGCAATGATAACCTGGCTGATTACGTCAGGTGGTGTGATTATTGCTGACACGACCAGGAGTCCAATATAAGTGTGATATCTGTACTTCACCAGTGTGATTCGTTCCACTAACCCGTTTTTAACTAACACTATGATTATCAGCGGGAATTCAAAAACCAGTCCGAATATAAT
>DAOWEE010000295.1 GCA_030638625.1 Methanosarcinales archaeon | reverse complement strand
TGTAGTGCTGGATTACGGGAAAAAGATTGCTGATGGTACACCTGAAGAGATTGCAAATAACGAAACAGTAATTGAATCATATCTGGGTGAGAAATATATCTTTTAAGGAGTTATGGAATGCTCAAAGTTGAAAATGTTAATGTCTCCTACGGTTCTGTAAAAATTCTGTGGGATGTAGATTTCTACATCGACGAAGGGGAGATTATTACCATAATCGGTCCCAACGGTGCCGGAAAAACCACCATTGTCAAAACCTTAATGGGACTGCTAAAACCCACATCAGGAACAATTGAATTCAATGGAAACACTATCCACCAAATACCTACACACCAGATTGTAAAGGACGGAATCGCCCTGGTACCGGAAGGAAGGGAACTGTTCCCAAGAATGACCATAATGGAAAACCTGCAAATGGGAGCATACACTTCAGATGACAGGGAAGATACCCTGAAATGGGTTTTCGACCTGTTCCCCAGATTAGAAGAACGGCAAAAACAGTCTGCAGGTACCATGAGCGGCGGAGAACAGCAGATGCTTGCCATTGCAAGGGGTCTGATGTCGCGACCTAAACTGCTGATTCTCGATGAACCGTCCCTTGGTCTTGCACCGATAATGGTCAATACGGTGTTCGAGATTGTCAAAACCCTGAACAGTCAGGGTGTGACCGTGCTGCTGGTGGAACAGAACATCCATCACGCTCTTGAAGCTTCAAACCGGGGATATGTGCTTGAAACGGGACGCATCACCCTTGAAGGGGCAAGCAGTGAACTGCTTGACAATAACCACGTCAAAGAGGCGTATCTCGGGATGTAATACCTGAGGCTTTATTTATTAATTTTTTCATTAACGGCATCAAGCCTCTGGGTAAGAACAGTATCTCAAGTACCAATATCAATCCCAGGATAAGCAGACGGTCAATGCTCATGCCCATCAGTCCCATCTGTTCCCATAAGAGGTTTATGACCAATGCGCCTATGACCGGACCTCCAATGGTCCCGATGCCTCCGCTTATTGTCATGATAATAGGCATAAAAGAATTGTGTATGCTGAATATCTCGGGATTGATGAAATAATTATAAGGTGCGAACAGTGCTCCGGCAAACCCTGCCATAAAGGTACTTATCATGAATGCTATCAGCTTATAGCGTGTGATATCCACACCCATCATACCAGCCTCAGCCTGGTTCTCCCTGATGGCTGCAAAAGCAAAGCCTATCTTTGACCTGATTACCAGATGGGATGCCAGTATTGTCCCAACCATGGCAAAGAAGAACAGGTAATAATATTGTTCTCGCGATACAATATTTGGTGAATAGATTCCAAGGCTGCCGCCCAACATATGTGGATCAAGATTGCCGGATAAACCAATAGCAACAAGTAAACCGTTTATGGCCTCAATAAAGACCGATGACTCATTTACCACTGCCGCCATTATTATTGCAAAGCCAAATGTGACAAGTCCCAGGAACCATTCTTTTAACCTGACACATATTACACCCAGGAACAATCCCACCAGGGATGCGGCCAGAGCGCCCGTCAACACCCCAACTACAGCTGAGGCACCGTTTATGATGAGGATAGTGGAAGCAAAAGCTCCTATGCCAAGAAATGCTGCATGTCCCAGGGATGCCTGGCCTGAATATGCCAGCAGGTTCCAGCTTGTTGAGAACATGATGTAGAAAAATGTGAGAACTATAATCCTGTTAAAGAAATCATCGGTTATCACCAGGGGAAGTACCAGCCCGATTAATATCAACAACAAGTAGGCCGAATATGAAGACACTGCATATTTGCCAACCAGTTCTTTTACACTCATTTCAGTGTTCCTCCCCGAAAAGGCCGGTCGGCCGTATTATCAGCACAATTATCAGGAGTACAAATGCCACTGCATCTTTCCATGCCCCCCCGAAATAAAATATAGTGAAATTCTGCACCAGTCCAAGCATCAGTCCTGCGATGATAGCCCCTGGGATGCTGCCAAGTCCTCCTATAATGATTACTGTAAATGCCATGATACCGGGAATGGTACCCATATAAGGATTAAATGGTGACAGAATGCCGGCAACAGTGCCAGCTGCCGCAGCCAGGGCCGCACCAATACCAAAACTCAACATATACATATGGTTGACATTTACACCCATTAACATGGCTGCTTCATGGTTCTGGCTCGTTGCCCGCAGTGCCCGACCCACATCGGTCTTTGTAAGGAACAGATACAGGCAAATAAGTATCAATGCCGTAAATGCAATGGCTATAAGCCGGTCATAAGTTATGTTCAGCATTCCCAAATCCAGGGTCATTGAACTGAATGGACTGTCAATCTTCCTGATGTCATCGGTCCATAATTTCACGGCTGCATTTTGAAGAATATAAATTAACCCCAGACTTAAGAATATCTCGTTAAGTTTTCCAGTACCCAGTACTTTCCTGAAACCATAACGCTCAATTATAACCCCAAAAATACCCACGATTATCATTGATATAAACAGAATAAAATATGGATTAAGTCCTGTGTAATAATATACCCAGAAACTGGCAAAAGCGCCCAACATCATGATTTCACCGTGGGCGAAGTTCACCACTTTCATAACGCCGAATATCATGTTCAGGCCCACTGCCATGAGCACATATATGCATCCGGCGGTCAGACCCCAGATTAATATCTGTAATAATGTCGTGATTTCAGCCATTTTCAAAAATAAAAAAAAAGAATATGGTGGATTATTCATCCACCAATTTCATATTTGTCAGGCAATAGAAAGTCCTGGCTCTTGAGATTTTCAGGCTGGATGATGACAGGTGTTAATTCTTCTGTCTCTGCATCCCAGAACATCTGTTCAATGAATATCTTTGGTGAAATCTCATTGTACTCATCAAAAGCAATGTTTCCGCCTTCCATTAAAATGAGCATCTCTGACTCATTGGTCTGTTTGATGGCATCTTTGACATCGGTCCTGTCCAGAGTACCTGCTCGCTCTATTGCAGAGGCTACCAGATAGATACCGTCATAGGTGTCAGCACCCATCATACCAGGCATTACACCCCATTT
>DAOWEE010000225.1 GCA_030638625.1 Methanosarcinales archaeon | reverse complement strand
CCTGATGCGCTCCTCCATATGCACCAGTTTTTGCATCTCCCCTTCCAGCATCTTGCTCACTGGAATATGTGTCCAGTTGGATACAACCTCTGCTATGTCCTCTTCGTCCACCTCTTCCTTGAGCATCTTCTGGTCCTTCTGGAACTCCACCAGTTTAGTATTTTCAACTTCCAGCTGTTTTTGAAGTTCCGGCAAAGTGCCATACCTGAGTTCAGAGGCCCTTCCCAGATTGCCTTCATGTTCTGCTTTATCAGATTCCATCCGTTTCTTTTCAATATCACCTTTTATTGTCCTGATGGTCTGGATGGTATCCTTTTCAAGCTGCCAGTGGGCCTTCATCTGGCTGCTCTGCTCCTTCAGGTCAGATAGTTCCTTATCGATCTTTTCAAGGCGCTCCTTAGAATAGTCGTCCTTTTCTTTCTTCACTGCCTGGCGCTCAATCTCCAGCTGCCTTATTTTCCGCTCGGCATCATCAAGTTCAGCGGGCATGCTATCAATCTCTATCCTGAGCTTTGATGCAGCTTCATCTATGAGGTCGATGGCCTTGTCAGGCAAAAACCGGTCCGTGATATAGCGGTGGGACAGCACGGCTGCTGCTACCAGGGCCGAATCCTGTATCCTGACACCATGATGCACTTCGTATTTCTCATTCAGCCCCCGGAGGATGGAAATGGTCTCATCCACAGTGGGTTCATCCACAAGCACCTGCTGGAACCTGCGCTCAAGTGCCGCATCCTTTTCAATGTACTTCCTGTACTCGTTCAGTGTAGTGGCACCAATGGCCCTCAGCTCTCCCCTTGCCAATGCTGGTTTCAGGAGATTTGATGCATCAATGGACCCTTCGGCCGCTCCGGCCCCGACAAGGGTGTGCAATTCATCGATGAATAGGATTACCTTTCCTTCAGAATCCTGCACTTCTTTGATAACCGCCTTCAGGCGTTCCTCGAACTCACCCCTGAACTTGGTGCCTGCCACAAGAGCGCCCATATCAAGAGCCACAACTTGCTTGTCCCTGATGGTCTCAGGCACATCCCCTGCAAATATACGAAGTGCCAAACCTTCTGCAATTGCAGTTTTTCCCACACCGGGCTCCCCTATGAGCACAGGGTTGTTCTTTGTCCGCCTTGAAAGTACCTGGAGCACCCTGCGAATCTCGTTATCCCGCCCTATCACCGGGTCCAGTTTTCCTCGTTCTGCCTCAACTGTGAGGTCGCGACCATACTTTTCCAGTGCCTGGTATTTATCTTCCGGTGTCTGGTCCGTGACCCTTGATGAACCCCTGACTTCCCTGAGGGCTTTCAGGATAATGTCTTTTGATGCACCGTTCTCTTTAAGGATATGTGAAGATATGCCCCCCTTTTCATCAGCAATTGCCAGCAGCAGATGTTCTGTGCTCAGGTATTCATCCTTGAGCTGCTTCATTTCTTCGAAGGCTGCATCAACAATAGTATTAACACGCGGGGACATGTAGAGCTGGCCGGCACCACCCACTTTTGGAACCTTGCCGATTTCTTCATCCAGGCGAGAGATTATTCCGTGGACATTGGCACCCAACCGTTGAAGTATCTGGAGGGTAAGGCCTTCCTTCTGGTTTATGAGCGCCAGCAGGAGATGTTCCACATCAAGCTGCTGCTGGTTATTATCCTGTGTAATATCCTGGGCATCAGCAAATACATCCTGTGCCTTTATGGTAAATCTATCAAATCGCATGGGTAATCACTTAATAATTAATTGTAATTTTTTAGATTAAAAGGTTGCCGAAGATAGTCATGACTACTCAGTCTTGCATATTCCAGATATGGTGACAGAAGAATCCAGTTTTTCCTTATGCTGTCGGCTGATAAATTATTTCTTCATACGGCTGGATTACTACGAAACCCTCTCCTTTGAATGCCATCTGCAATGACTCTCCACTGCCACGTCCTACAAATGTCTTTAACGAAACATCGGTTTTCAGGTCTGGTTTAAGGTTCCCTGACCATGCCACAGTGGCATTGGGGTCGGTAAATACAGGATTTTCGGGTGTTACTTTTAGTGTAAGTGGGTCATAGTGCGTGGTTATGGCAACCATGCCTGTCCCTTCAAGTTTTACATTAAAAAGCCCGCCCGACATTAAACCGGCAACTTTTTTGAGCATTTTTATGTCCCAATTAATCGATTCTTCAAATGCCAGCAGGTCATTGCCGTTTACAAATATGGACTGGTTTTCCAGATTTATAACAGAGACTTTCTTCCCATCATCAGCCAGATATAATTTGCCGTTACCTTCTGCTTTTGTCAGGCTAACGCCTTCCCCTGTAACGGCTTTTTTCAGCATTTTGCCGATTCCGTGCTCCATTACACCTTCCCTGGTGAATTTAATGTTTCCAAGATAAGCAACCATCGATCCCATCTTTGTCCATACTTTACCATCAAGATTGACTTCAAGCATACGGTCCCGTTCAAGTTCGAATGTTCCCTCTCCAAGGTCGCGCTGTCCTGTTGAGTCAATAAATTCGTCTATTGAGTATCGTGCCATTTTTTATCCTCCGTTTTATCTAATCCAAAAAAATGGATTACATATTAAAGTTGATTTTCTATGTTAAGTACTTTTTTTATGGTGAAACCAAAAGTTGGGCTTTGAGGGGGGTGCTTACGCTGTGATTCTGTGATTGCTTCAGTTTTGTTTCACTTCTTTTCCGTTCCCCCCCCATACCCCCGCACATGCTCCCAGGCATCCCACAACTCAGAATCCTTACTCTTATCCCCATAAACCGAAACATCCTCCCTTCCATACAGCACCCTATCCTCCCCAACCGGGCATACCTTAATACATACCCCGCACGGCGATATATACCGGTCGCGCAATTTCTTACTATACCTAGCGCACAAATCCTTGCGAATAAGCCCCCCAGGATAATCCTTCTCATCAATAGCCCTCACAGGACACTGCCGCAAACAGTCCATGCACTTGGTGCACAATTCCTCACCCAACAGCGGGTCGGAGGGCAATTCGGCTGTGGTAAAGATAGACGTAAACCTCACCCTTGGCCCGTATTCCTTTGTAAGCAACGTATTGTTCACCCCGAAACTGCCCAGGCCAGCCAGGAAAGCTGCATGCCTGTGTGAGAAGAACGCCGTCGGGTTATCAATCAGCACATCAATACCCCCATACCCGTCCCTGGGAACAAATACCGAAGGGTATCCTTTCCGGTTCAGGAAATTAGACAGACGGTATCCATACTGGTCCAGCAGGCTGTTGATTGTGCGGTAGAGTTCATGGTAATAGATTGACGGCGTGGTCTCGATGACAGGCAGGCTTACAGGTAGGCCAAGGACTATGACCGAGTTCGCTTCAGGGAAAATGTTTTGTGGGTGGAATGGCTCGGGCACCCACGGTTCGAATAGAGGTGTGTTCCACCGCTCCACAGGTGCTACGCCTACCATGGGGATGTCTAACACAGCACATTTTTCAAGTATCTCGTCCTTTAAAGCTGTATTTATAATATGACTCACTCATCCGATTAAAATACTCCACTTTTATAGCTCAACAATACAACAATATAAGATAACAATGCGCTAAAAACTTTTAACCTACATTATTCTTCACAAATATTTCAATCGCTTTTGTCATTGTCCATACTTCGATAATTCCCGCATCATTAAGTTCAGTAAAATGCTTATCATTCGAGATTAAAACAGCATCCTCCTGTAAACAAGTAGCTGCATGTACAATATCCACAATTTCCTTTTGCGGCATATAT
>DAOWEE010000176.1 GCA_030638625.1 Methanosarcinales archaeon | reverse complement strand
ACCTTTTTTTCAGGAGGAATATAGTCCACACCTGCCATATTTGCAGCAAACGTCATAATGGCAATGGATGCCGGAGAGTCTGGAAGGTATGCTACCAACGGGACCATATTCATTGCAGCAATTTTTATGTTGGGGTCGTCAGGTATCACGGACAATATCTTCAAATTCAGAGTCTCTTCAATTTTGGCCTTTACTTTATCAGTATCAAGGGAATTGACACGGTTCAGGAACGCACCATAAATATTGCATTCAAAAGACTCTGCAATAACCTTCATCCTGAGGGCATCAGCCATTGACAGTAAATCAGGAGTTACAACCATCATAACCTGGTCAACATGCGGCAGCATCAGGATTATATCTTCATTGAGCCCTACAGGAGCGTCTATTAATGTGTAATCAACCTTAGACTTAAAGTAGTCTATAACTTCAACCATACCTGCGGGGTCTGCTTCCTGGAATCCTGTAATGGTATTGCCGCTGGGAACAACTTTTACACCCCCAGGCCCTTCATAAATCGCATCACTAATTGGTGCTTTGCCTGCCAATACTTCATGTAATGTGACTGTTTTATCCTGAAAACCAAAAGCAAGTGCCAGATTAGCCATGGCTAAATCCGCATCTATAACTACGGTTTTTTTTCCCAGCATGGCCAGCGAAGTGGCAACATTTGAAAAAACAGTGGTTTTACCCACCCCCCCTTTTCCAGATAACACAAGGCATGTATTAGATGTCATTATACTCATCAGATGCAAGGAAAACTCTTTTTACAATAAACACCATAAGATGTATATAAGTATACATGTTACCCATTAAAAAGAGGTGATAATATGGATGATTATGTAGATCAGTCAATGGTATTTTTCAAGTGCAATGTCTGTGAATTTGAGTTCCAGGCAGACCCAAACTTTATACCGATTATATGCTCCCAGTGTGGGAGTGAAGACACTTATAGAATTTGATATATATCCGAAATAATTGTTATGAATAAAACGACATTAAGAAGACGGTCTGACAGTAGCAAAAAACATCGGTTTTATCCTTTTGGCAATACCCGTGGACAGATAAGTTTGGATTTTATTGCTGGCGTTGTCATATTCATGTTGACGTTCATATTCCTTTTCCAGACACTTACTAATCTGTTCATCCCGTTCCAGACAAATTCTGATGAAATCAAATCTGTGTCAGATAGAGTAACCAAGACTATGGTCGAGAGCACCAAAGGTCTTGCAAGCAGTCTATCCGGGGATAACATGATATCTTTGAACCGAGCCCAGTCTTTTCACAATGATATGAATAACACGACCAGTTACAGGGACATACAAAATGATGTCGGTCTGGATAATGGTGATGTGCTGTATGACATAAACATGTCACTTTACAATCCCGACGGTTCATTATATTTGGATGGAACTGGTGAGGTTGTGCTAAATAGCGGTCCCAAAATCTCCCAAAGTGCCAATATTGCCCAGACCATACGTGTAGTCTATGTAAACCAGGAAGAAGATATTGCATTACTTCATGTGAGGGTGTGGTAGATGAATCCCAGGAAATCGTGTATGATGAACAACACTCACGGGCAGATGTATACGCTGGAAGGAGCAGCATCAGCCATCATGATGATTTTTCTTATTTCATTCATTGTACAGGCATCACCGCTTACACCACTAACATCATCATCATCTCATCAGCAAGTGGAAGCACAGATAGAGACCAGGGGAAATGACCTGATGATAGTACTGGACATCGTACCTGATGGTGATACTTATTCACCTTTGAAACAGGCAGTTATCGACTGGACCGGTGCAGAGTTTAATGGCCAATCTGAAATATACCCTGCTTTTGTTCTTAATCTGGCTGATACATTTGATTCTATATTACTGGCAGACGGGACAGCCTATAATTTTGAAGTATTATATTTAGACAATAACAATAATTGGAACAGTAAAAGGATGTTTTGGAACGGTCGTCCCTCAGATAATGCAATTACTATCAGCAAAAAAATAACCATTCATGATGAAGATGACATCAAAGCCTCGTTCATACCTGATATTAGCGACACTGAATTTTACAATATTCTGGACTTAAGACTTACGCTCTGGAGGATGTGAGATTAAATGAAAAAGTCTGTCCTGAAAGAACCTGACAAAGAAAGCGGGCAGTTGATACTGCTTTCCGCATTTATGATCATGCTAGGCACCCTTACTTTCATGATACTTTTAAACAACCTCATACTTACTGCCAATCTTCCTACTTCAGGTCTTGATGTATCAAAACAGGAAGTTAAGGAATTCAGGACCCTGGCTATTTCTGAAATCGAATATGCTGCACAGGTAACACTACAATACGGGATAGATAATAATGTAACCAATGAGACTCTGCTGCGGGAGCATTTTTTTAATTACACTGATGTTATGGGTGAGACCTTAAGCAAGGTATTTGCAGCCAGGGGCACGTCTGTAGAAGTGAAAGTAAATAACGTTTCATTCACTTCAACCCATGGAGAACGAACTATCACTGTCCGGAAATTCATGACACAAGAACACTTTTTCCCAAACGCATCCCTGATTATTCCCATGGACGGCTACCAGAATAATACCTTACAGACCTACAGGTTCGTATGGAACATTGTTAACAATACCAGTGTTCCGGTGTATGGAGTATTGCAGGACCCTGTAAATTCAAGCAACATAACCGTAGGGCCGATGGCAGCAAGTGCTGTGTTGGATTCGGCAATCACATTCAACAAATCCGTGAATGTTCCTAATAGCACTGTGACAAACGGGACTTATATCTTTGATGTGGATAATGTGGGTTCCTACCTGCTCGGGCAGGATATGAATGTCAGTATTGATCTGCCAAATGAAACGTCTGTAAAAGTGGAAGTGCTATATCAAAACTTGACAGCATTGTGGGTACAAAACACCTTATTATCAGGTGGAAAAGCTACTGTTACTATCCCTGGCAACATCTTCACAACCCCTTCAACGTATGGTGTGGCACTGCTGGCTTCAGGAGCGATCCAGGACATAAAACCAGTGGTAGTGTCAGAATATACCATGTCTATCGAAACCAATGAGAGCGTGGTTTCGCCTGGAGACACTGTAGGGGT
>DAOWEE010000033.1 GCA_030638625.1 Methanosarcinales archaeon | reverse complement strand
CTTTGCCTTATGGATATACCACTGGGCTACCCAGAGAGTACATATGAACCAGGGATTGCCGGGGATCACTTCAGGGTCATACTGATTCACCTGGTGATACTTATCCTCATAGAACCGGGCAATACCACCTACATCCGTCTTTACAGACAGTTTGTCTTCTATGGCCTTCATGGTATTGACCACCCTGCTATCATCCGGAGGCAGCACCTTGAACTGGGATACGGCATACAGGCTGGCATCAATGGTTTCATCTCTCGGGTTGATGCTTCGCAGGAACCGCCCCAGCTCTTCATCATACAGGTGAGTCTCGATTCCCGCTTTTATTTCCAGGGCAGCAGTATTGTATTTTTCTGCAAGGGCATCATCCCCATACAACCGTGCAAACCCGGCCACACACTTCAGTCCTGCATATACGGTCGAAGATGTATAGGTATGGACTGCCCTATGTTCCTCCCACAGGTTGTAACTGGGTTTTGGAAGCCCGGTAGCAGAATCACGGTACCTTGTCATGAACTCACCAGCCGGCTTTACTATTGAGTAATATAGCGGGTCAATAGTGTCAATACACCCGGTGGTCTTGTAGTGGTTCCACAGGGCTATGAGTATGAGGGCAGTACTGTCTTCCTGTATGGGAAGCTGAACATGTCCCTCAGGAGTGAGCCAGGGCATCCAGCCGCTTGCCAGGGTACCTGTAGGATTATACTTCTGCAGGAAATATCCATGTTCACTGATAAGGCCATGACAGTACTCAAAAAACGTATGCACAATTCCTGAATATCGTGTCATATCCAGCGACATGGCGATGAAAGCACTGTCCCTCGGCCACATATAACTGTATGAATCCATGTTGAACCGGTCAAGGATATCACTATCATTGGCAGCGATGATGGCTCCTCCCTTGTCGATCTGTGACCGAATTATAAGCAGGCTGCGTTTGAACAGGTCTGTCACACTGGATGGAAGATCAAAAAAATCAAACTTCTCTTTGTTCACCCATGAATGATAGTACTGCTCAGTTTCAGCCATCATTCGCTCCGGAGATTTTTCAAGGACCTGCTCATTTAGTTGCTTGACATCGGAAAATGTTTTTCCGGCCGCTATCCAGTAATATACTGTTTTTGTCTCTCCGGCTGCAAGATACTCTGAAAACCTGACAAAACTGTTCACAGCCCCCATCTGTATAGAGTTCATATTAAGTTCTGCTGACTTTATTGTACCGGATTCGTCCTCTCCTTTTGGGCTGATCTCATACCTGTCGAAGTGTGGTGCGCCGTTGATGAGGAAATATCGGGAACGCTGGTAATGTATTATCGAATGCACTGCCGGATCATATACTCCTGTATCCCCCATCGGGTTCTCGTAAAGTGCAATGTCATGGGAAAAAAGCAGCTTAAGCTCGATATCCTTTGTGTCAGTGTTTGTTATTGTTATCCTGCGAATGAACACATTCTCGAAAGGATGCACGCATTCGTTGAACTTCAGTTCAATATCAAGCCGGTCATTGCGGTAGTATGAGTCGGTTACTAACGTATCTTTCTTATAACCAAGCCTGTGGTCCCAGTCATCTCCTATCAGGGAGACAAGTCCCAGGTTCTTCCCTTCAACCATCACTCCCACCCGGCAGTGACGGCCATTTACGTGGTTTTCGTCCCCCACATGAGGAAAGTACATGTCCCGGATGCTCGCGTCTTTGTCAAGGTTTACAAGCAAGGACCAATTTCCAACAACAAGTGGTTTTGGCATTTTATCACAACCTTTAATGAAGATAAGTGCTATATGGATTAATAGTTAATTATGCTTTAAATGGGGCATTTTAATAATACATCGGGGTTTGGGAAAAATTATTTTGGAATTAAATATGCTGCAGCATTTTATGATGGATTTTTCACGAGAATATCCTCTCTACGGTTGGATTAACTCGCCTACATAAAGTTACACTTTGTGTAATATGGAAAACTATCGGCATGTGTCAGCATTTTTGTTTCAAGGACAATGCATTGTATAACCTTCTACACTTAACATAACTGTGAGTGGGAGCGAGCAGTTAATTGTGCAGAATTTTTTACAGGGAAATAGAAAATTGGCAACAGGATTGCAAAAGGCAGATGGGGTGAGTGTAGGAATTCTTTCGTATGAGTACCCACCGACAATTTTTGGAGGGGTGGGAGTCCATGTGACCGAGCTGACCCGACATCTTGCAGAGAGTATCCAGCAGGTGCATGTGTTCACTTCACACGTAAAAGGATTGGACAGCCAAAAGGCAGGAAGCGTGTATGTACACAGGTCACCTGAACCTTTAGTGCCTGCATCGAGATTTTCCTTTAAGGTGTTTGAAAATATGATGACTAATTTCAATGTGGCAGGGATGAAAGAAAAACATCTTTCGAATGGAAAACCTGACCTGCTACATTCGCACGAAGAATTGACACAATGGGCGGCAACAGAAGTAAAGATTGACACTCATCTGCCTTCGGTAATGATGGCTCACAGTACCGAGGTCAACAGGCCCAGGCCAGATATGCACAATGTTGTTGTGGAGCAGAATGTAGTGGATGAGGTGGACTGGTTCAATGCAGCATCAAGTTACATGAGAAGAAAACTTAACCAGACCGTTGGTATTACGTCACATGTTAAAGGATTGGACGGCCAGAAGGCAGTAAGTGTGCATTCACACAGCTCATCTAAACTTTTTGCACCTGCATCGAACTATTCCAGTAAGAATTTTGAAAGGATGATAACCAATTTCAATGTGGCAGGGATGGTAAAGAAACACCTTTCGAATGGAAAACTTGACCTGCTGCATTCGCATGGAGGATTGATCCAGATGGCTGCAACAGAAGCAAAAATAGACACTCATCTGCCTCTGGTGATGACGGCTCACAGTACCGAGGTCAACAGGCCCATTCCAGACATGCTGAGTGTTGTTATGGAGCAGAATGTAGTGGATAAGGTGGACAGGTTCATTGCAGTATCAAAATACATGCGAAGGGAACTTAACCAGACATTTGATATCGATTATAGCAAGATCACCGTCATACCGAACGGCGTGGATACTACGGTCTTCAAGCACCGGGAAGCGGATGATATCCGCAGGAAGTACCAGCTTGATAATAGGTTTGTCGTGCTGTTTGTTGGAAGGGATGACCCGCAAAAAGGTGTGAGGTACCTTGTCAATGCCGTGAAGAAACTTGCTGAGCAGATACCTGAAATCATGCTCGTGATGGTCGGTCAGCAGGATATTTATAATGATAAACATATTCTCTGCCTTCAACACGTTAGCAGGAGCGAACTTGTCAGGTTATATTCACTTTCCGACGTATTCGTACTGCCCAGTGTCTATGAGCCCTTTGGTATTGTCCTATTGGAGGCAATGTCATGCGAGACCCCGTGTATTGGAATCCGTACAGGTGGGATGCCTGATATCATAGACCATAACAGGACTGGGCTTCTGGTGGGTCCAGGGAGTGATGAAGGTCTTTCAGATGCGATTGCCAGGTTATACGATGACCCCGAAACCCGGTACAGAATGGGCAAAAAAGGACGGGAGAAGGTAATCTCGGACTTTAACTGGAAGGATATTTCTGCGAGGACCATTGGAGTATACCAACAGGTGCTGGGTTAAAGCTATTCGGTAAGCTAACTTATGGATTTGGTTGATATTGAGTAGTGTCATTTTAATTAATGTTCTCACATTGGGGCACTGTTCCAAAAATCAGTTATTTTGTTGACACCGACTTTAGGTAAAATCTGTGTCAATCGCTGTTAATCTGTGTCTGAAAATATAAAAAGACACAGATTTCACTGATTTACACAGATTTGTAGTCGCATCTGCATTTGATATATTCGCTGTATAACTGGATTTTGATATTGTGTCCACATTGGCAAGATTAGATATTGGTGAAACTATAGGACCAACAAGTTTTATCCCCACCCCAGCCAAACAGACATAACAATCCAAAAAACACAGAGGTGATGAACTTAACCGCCCCCCCGATTCAATCCATGCTCGCCCACAAACAACAAGAACTCCGGGACCTTGTCCAGTATCCTGAAGAAAAACTCGCCGGCATAGTCAGGGAAGTTGGGTTCAAGTGCGACCTGTGCGGACGCTGTTGCACAAAAGAATTCAATGACCATGTATTCCTGCTCGATGCCGATACTGCTGTCATAAAACAGATAGACGCCTCTGCACTAACACCTG
>DAOWEE010000255.1 GCA_030638625.1 Methanosarcinales archaeon | reverse complement strand
GTATTCTTTATTGCTGCAATGTTGATGTTCGAGTATGTGATTGAAGATTAGTTATCCCTTGGATATTATTTAGATAGTTGAATTATTTAGTATTGAAATTTTAAGAGTGTTTAGATATGACAGAAAATAACATTGTAATAGTTGGATTGGGTGTTGGCGGTTTTTCAGCACTGATGTCTGCAAAGAAGACATCTCCTGACGCACACATCACCATAATTGAGCGCAGGAATTACGACATGTTCTCACCCTGTGGGTTGCCTTTTGTTATAGAAGGTATCATCCCTGATCCAGAGGACCTGAAACACACGCTTCCAACTGGCAGTATGGGAGTTGAGAAACTGCTGGAACATGAATTGCGTTCGATTGATGCTGATAATAAGTTAATCAATGTAGAAGACCTTGCAACAGGTACCCGGAAAGTGATAGCATACGACAAACTCATCCTTTCTACCGGGTCAGAGCCATTCATTCCTCCCATACCAGGGGCAAGGGAACTGTTGGCCCGGGGCGTTTATACCATCAGTTGTCCTGAAGATACGAAAACAATACTGGAAGCAGCGCAAGGCAAGAAACATGCCGTGGTTATGGGCGCCGGTCCAATCGGACTTGAAGTTGCAGTGGCCCTGAAAGCTGTGGGCATGGAGGTTATGGTGGTTGAAATGCTGGACTGGGCATTCCCCAAAGCTATTGATAAGGATATGGCTAGTGCAGTGAGTAAAGTTCTCAAATCTTTGGGCATACGTTCATTGATGGGAAAAGCAGTGGAAAAAGTGGTGGGTGAGGACCATATCGAAGCTGTGATAGTAGACGGTGAGACAATGGATGCCGACCTGCTGGTGGCGGCATCAGGTGTCAGGGCTGACCTCTCAATTGTGCAGGATGCAGGTATTGAAGTGGCCCGGTTTGGCATTACCACTGATATGGGAATGATGACAAATGTGAATGGAATCTTTGCAGTGGGCGATTCTGTTGAAGTCACCAATCCATTGAGCCACAGGCCATGGTCGTCCCAGCTTGCCAATTCTGCTTACAGGCAGGGTGTAGTGGCAGGCACGAATGCAGCAGGTGGTCATGCTGTCTATGACGGCTCACTTACTACTTTTGTATCTGTGGTGGGAGACCTGGAAGTAGCAGCTACCGGGTTTAACAGTTATTTTGCCGCCTTGTACGGATTTGATGTGGTGAGCGGCAAAGCAAAGGGTAAGACACGGCCAGACTGGTATCCGGGTGGTGAGGATATCAGTGTCAAGGTACTGGCAGATTCATCTACCGGAAAGTTGCTTGGTGCACAGGCTGTTGGTAAAGGGGCAGCCGCCAGGATAAATGTGGTAGCAGTGGCAATCAAAAGCGGATTGACAGTACATGAACTGGCAGAAGTTGAATTGGCATATTGTCCGGCAGTTTCTGAAACCTATGATGTATTAACGAAAGCATGCGACTTTGCGGTTCGCAAGTTGAATAAATGAATTCATATAAAATACGTAATTAAGGCTGGGTCTTGTGTGGCTTCGAACAGTTTTGTGCAGTTTTGCAGTAACCGCGCAAACCAATATATATTAAAAAAGCATTTATCGTATCGGTGATACAATGGCTTTAATAATTAATGAAAATGCGTGTGACAAAGCCCCACATTGTGGAATGATACGATTATGCCCTGAAGGTGCAATTTCCCAGCAAGTTGGCGGATATCCTGAAGTGAACCAGGATAACTGCATAGAATGTGGTCAATGTGTAGAATTTTGTCCACATCAGGCTTTGTCCATAGTGTAGTTATGGTGAACTACTAATGGATGAACTGGAAGAGATAAGGAAACGAAAATTAAAGGAGTTGGAAGAGAGCTTGAACAAACCCAAATTGGACGTACCCATAGAACTTACAGACCAGGATATGGATAAAGCCTTAGGTGAACATTCACAACTGGTGGTTGACTGTTGGGCAGTATGGTGCGGTCCGTGCAGAATGGTTGCACCCACCATTGAGGCCCTTGCAAAAGAAAAAGCTGGGGAGGTTGTATTCGGGAAACTGGATATTGACAATAATCCACAGACAGCAATGAAATACGCCATCACGGCAGTTCCCACAATGCTGATATTCAAGGATGGTCAACCTGTCGGAAGAGTTTTAGGCGCACTTCCAAAACAACAATTAGAGATTAAGATCGCTGAATTGCTTAATTGATTCGGAATAATCTTATCTCAATTTTATTTTTCTTGTTGCACCCTGTCATGTTATACAGGCATGCACTTTACCAATAATATCGCTAAGTTGTAGTCCCTCTTATCGTTTGTTTTAAGTACTAATATAAAATATTAGTAGATATGATAGGTATCATTCCCACTGCCTTTGAATTTCTACCTATAGCTATATTGTTGAGTATCTTTTTCCTGATGGTATTGTACCTGAAATATGTGAATGGGCTGAACCTCAGGTCAGTAGGTTCTGACATATGTCTTGGGGCAATGTTCGTACAGATAACATTGCTGACCATACCGGTGTGGACATCAGGAGAGATGAACATAAATATCCTGGTTCATATTGCAGCGTTTGTCCTGACATTATTTTTATGGATATTGACGGTCTGGCTGTTGAAACGGAGAAAACCATCCCGTAAACACTCAACTAACTTTATTCAGAACATTATATACTACTTTAGAAAACAAGGCAATACCAGGGAATTACTTTCTTACATCCTGGGTACCTTTGGACTGACATTAAGTTTAATGATGTTGTTCAATGTAGCCGATTCTGGAACCGATGACTGGAAGGTACAGGCCACCTATTTCGTGCTTGTGGTATTTACATCAATAGGTGTAGGCTATGCCGGGTATGGCATTTACAAATATTTGCAAAGCGAACAGTTCACCCACAGTTTTAAACGTTTTTCGAATGAAATTACCAGGGACAATGTGCTGCTGACGGTCCAGAGCAGCGGTAGCCAGAAGCACGAGCGTGACCCGGTCCAACCGGTTGTGGATATAATCAGGGGCTCGATAATGAAAGGTGTGCTGGGCCCGTCTATGTTCGGGCTGTCCATATTGAAGCATAACTGTATAGAACTGTTGACTGCTTCAGGCATGCGCAAGCACAGTATGGGACGTATTACATTGCATTTTATAGGTCATATTGATGATGTAGGGAAACTGGCCCTGCGCATGGATGAGGACGAAGCCGCGAACGAAACTATTGAGACTATGGGTGATATTGGTAAGTGTGCTGTATCGAAGGGGCTTGATGCACCTGCTGATGACATACTTAGAAGGATATTTGAATATTATGATGTGCTGAGCCAGAAAGATTTCGAGATAATGAAGTTAACAGTTAACGGAGCTGTCAGCAAGATAGGAATTGCGGCGGCAGCCCACAGTATAGATTCTACATCTTCTAAAGCAGGAAATATGCTGGGGACTATAGGGGCGGCGGCCATCAGAAGTAAAGAAACAGATACTTTGAATGAGATTATTGCGTCACTGCACGATATTGGTATGGAAGCGTCAGCTAATTCGCTTGAGGGGGCAGTGAGGCAGACTGCACTTAAATTGCGTGATATTGGCACATCAGTTGTCCAGAATAATTTGCTGGAAGAAGGTATCCAGATAATATCCAGATTGGAAGATGTGGGTGTGATTGCGGCGTCCAATAAATTGGAATTAGGTACTGAACAGGTTATCTGGTCTATCAAGGATATCGGGCTTTCTTATGGATACCAGCGGGAGGAAACGGGTATCAATGCAGTGGTTAATGCTCTTGCAAATGTGGGTGTGGAGTCATCACTGCGCAAACTTGAGGATGCAAATGAACAGGCCGTGTGGGCATTAAAGGAAGTGGCCAGGTATCCCATCACCGAAGGACTTGATAATTCGATTTCAATATCTGCTAAAGCTTTTGCCAGACTCTCAGAACTGGAGCAGGTAAAGGTCGATAAAGTGATAAAGGAACTTGAGCAGTATTTCGGTGCTGATGAGAAAAATCGCTTCAAGCGGTTCGAAAAGGAATACAAGTCGGCAAGAAAGGCGAGCAGATAACCAGATAACCGATAAGCGGGTAGGCAGCTATGGAGATGAATGGGAAATTGTACGTTATTGACACATCCGGCTTTATAGTCGGTGTCCAGTTCACAGATGGTACTATGTTGACTGTGCCAGGTGTGGT
>DAOWEE010000213.1 GCA_030638625.1 Methanosarcinales archaeon | reverse complement strand
GATTCATTCAAGGAGATGCTTGATTATGCAAAGCAGGAAATCATTAAACTCATAGGTTTCCTGCTGGATGATTTCGGATTCAAGGAAGACAGCCTGCACATAGCGTTTTCGGGTGGCCGGGGATATCATGTACACGTACTTGACCCCAGGGTATTTACACTGGACAGCGCTCAACGCCGGGAGATTGTTGATTACTTAAGCGGCACCGGCCTGGACATCGACCATCTATTCAGGAAAAAATTCGTTGTGGGTGACGATAAGAAATCAAAGACCCTTGAGTTCCCGTCTCAATCCCAGGGTGGCTGGGGCAGATTGGTGAACCGCGAGCTGATACGGCACCTGCAAGTACTTGCGGGTGATGAAAATGCAGTAAAAAAACTCATGGAATTTAAGAGAATCGGGAAGAAAAAAGCCCTCATGATTATAGATACCCTCAACAGTCCTGAGCATTTGGAACGACTCAAAAACGGTAAATTCGACGCATTAAGTTCAATTCCTGCAGAATTCTGGGATGATGCCCTGCACCAGATAGTGGGCGGTATCCAGGCGTACATCGATGAGCCTGTGACTGCCGACATAAAACGACTTATCAGGGCAGCTTCATCCCTGCACGGCAAATCAGGCATGAAGGTCGTAACGCTTACAGTGGATGAACTGGACAATTTTGAACCCCTGGTGGATGCTGTGGTTTTCGGGGATAATGAGATAAAGATAAATGTTACCAAGCCCACTACAGTTGAGATGATGGATGAACAGTTCAAATTGGAAGAAGGTAACAATGTGCTGCCGGAATATGCAGCCATTTATTTAATGTGCAGGGGCGGCGCTGAATATGCAGGGGGCATGAAGTGAAATACGAAGAGCTTACCCGCATACTGGAAGAGGAGAAGAAAACCACCCTGTCCAAGATATTA
Organism: Methanosarcinales archaeon; assembly: GCA_030638625.1. Taxonomy (GTDB): domain Archaea; phylum Halobacteriota; class Methanosarcinia; order Methanosarcinales; family Methanocomedenaceae; genus Methanocomedens_B. The sequence continues at coordinate 4,346 of DAOWEE010000213.1, read as the reverse complement.
CCTGAATTCTATTCAGATGTAAATGAGTATATCAAGGAACTGGAAACGGCAGACCGGAATATATCTAAAAGACATTCTGAAGAAGCCATACTTATCCAATATGAAATTAAGAACGCCCTGTCCACCATCGATAAAATATTCAAGAAACGTACCCGCAAGATTATCAAAATGGCCTCAGCCAGGGCCTTTTCAAAAACACCTGACAATGTCACCCATGATGTTGAGCTTATGACCCCCCAGGAACAGGAGGTCTATCACCAGATGCGCAATGCTATCCTGAAGTATAAGGATGTAAGTATTGACACGGCACTGGGGAATGATAGCGGGAAGGTGCCCCAAATAACTCCTCAAGCACAGGATGCAAACGCAACTCCCCATGCAGATATTACGGGCACACCACATGCCAGTAAAGTAAAACATCCGACTGCCCCAAAAGAAAATGCGGGCACGTCCCAACCCGGCGAGATTGAAGTGGCTGCCCCGGTCATACATGCTGAAGACGTAAAGCCGTCAGAGGTAAAAGTGGATACTGGAACCGAATCGGAAAAAATAGAATCGGAGAGGAAAGTAGAAAATATAGTGGAAAAGGAAGTGCCTGAACCACCTACCACTGACCATACCCCTCCTGCCCGGGATGAAGCCAAGAACAAAAACAATGAACCTGAAAAACAGGAAACAGTAGAATCGGGCAAAAACGATATAAATAAAGAATACATTGTTGTGCGATTACTGAAGGACATCCCCAAATTTATAGGTGCTGATGGAAGAGAATACAATCCAGGTGCCCAAGACGTGGCTGTTTTACCAAAAGTAAATGCAAGAGCCCTTATAAAACGTAAAGTCGCTGTCCAGATAGAAAGTCCCTAACAATTTACATATAAACTAACAAAGGATGAACACCGTATGAAGATGCCAACTAAGTTCAGGACGCATTGCCCCTTTTGCAAGACCCATACAATCCATACCGTGGAAAGGGTCAAGAAAGGAAAAGCATCGTCCATGACAAGAATCACCAGACAGAAACACAGACAGACAGGAATAGGCAATGCAGGAAAGTTTTCAAAAGTGCCTGGTGGGGATAAACCCACAAAGAAAGTTGCACTTAGATACAGATGCAATGTATGCAAAAAAGCCTACCAGAAAAAGTGTTTCAGATCAGGAAAATTCGAACTTAAGGATTGAGGAGTGATATTTAATGCTGCAAGAACCTAAAAGTAGATTTCTCAAGGTCAAGTGTAATGACTGTGAGAATGAACAGGTGATTTTCGGTAGTGCCGGTAGCAAGGTAGTATGTCAGGTATGCGGACGTACACTTGCAGAATCCACTGGCGGAAAATCTATTGTTAAAACGCAAATTATCGAAGTGCTTGAATAATTATCGGTGGTAAATATGGAACGTAAAGGCTGGCCTGAACAGGATGAATTTGTTGTATGCTCAGTGATGCAGGTAAAGGATTTTGGTGCATTTACTCATCTGGACGAATACGGGCAAAAAGAAGGCCTTATCCATATTTCGGAAGTAGCTTCCGGCTGGGTCAAATATATCAGGGACCATGTCAGGGAAGGTCAGAAGATAGTCTGTAAGGTAGTGAATGTTGACCCGAGCAGGGAGCACATTGACCTGTCCTTAAAAGATGTTAACGAACACCAGCGTCGGGAAAAGATACAGCAATGGAAGAACGAGCAGAAGGCTGAAAAGTGGATACAGCACGTGGCTGAGGTCAATACTATTAGCCCTGAAGATCTGGAAAAACTCGTCGACCTGCTCTATAATGCATTTGATAGCGTGTGGGATGCCTTTGATGAGGCAATGCAAAACGGACCCGAGCCACTCATTGAAATTGGAGTGGATGAACAAATTGCTCAGTCCATCAGCAAAGTAGGTGTCGAGAATATCAAGATACCACATGTGGAAATATCCGGATATGTTGATTTGACGTGTCCCCTTCCCGATGGCGTGGACATAATTAATAAATCCTTAAAAGCAGCCGCCAAAATCAAAACTGATGAAGACGTTAAAGTGAATGTCAGTTACGTGGGAGCACCCAGATACAGGATACATGTTATTGCTCCTGACTATAAGAAGGCTGAAGGCGTATTAAAAACGTCAGCTGATGCTGCAATAAAGATTGTCAAGAAATCAAAAGGTACCGGCATGTTCAACAGACATAACGAGGCTAAAGCTTAAGGTGTGGTATGGGACAACATATCAACAAATGTGTGCAGTGCAGCAATTATACTTTAAAAGACATCTGTCCTCTGTGCGGCGGTTCAGCACTTAATCCCAGACCTGCGAGGTTCTCACTTGAAGACAGGTACGGGAAATACAGGCGGCTATCGAAAGCTCAGCAATGAAATATTTTGATTTACATGAAAGAAACTATTATTAAAGTACTTGGAAAAGTTGAACTTAAAGACCCCATCATGATTGAGGGACTCCCTGGTGTAGGCCATGTAGGAAAACTGGTCGCTGAACACATGGTGGAAGAGTTGGGTGTTGAGAAGATAGTTGAGATATATTCACCACATTTTCCCCCCCAGGTACTTGTCAAAGATGATTTTACAGTCCAGTTGGTGAAAAACGAAATATATGCACACAAGTCTGAGGACAAAAACGATATGCTAATCGTGGTGGGTGACCACCAGAGCGCAACCAATGAAGGACATTATGAAATCAGTAGCATCATTCTGGACATTGCAAAAGAGTACGGTGTAAAACGTATCTATACTCTTGGCGGTTATGTGACCGGACAGCTTGATGAGAAACGTACCGTACTGGGTGCCGTGAACAACATTGACCTGGTCGAGGAAATGAAAGGGCATGGTGTGGAGTTCAGGGAGAACGAACCGGCCGGGGGTATTGTAGGCGTATCAGGCCTGCTGCTGGGTATGGGTGAACTCGTGGGCATAGATGCAGTCTGCCTTATGGGTACCACTTCAGGTTATCTTGTGGATCCAAAGAGCGCTCAGGCTGTGCTGGAAGTGTTCAGCAGCGTGCTTGACATTCAAATAAATGCACAGCCACTTGAAGAGCGAGCAAAGGAGATGGAACGCATCATCGCCAAAATTGTAGAAATGGAACAGATGCAGGCCCAGACTGAAATTGGTACAGAAGAAGACCTTAGATATATTGGTTAATCTTAAAAAAAAGTAATAATGGGTGCGCCCCTCAGCACACCCAATCTCATATTTTATCCCGTTCAGTTTACCCGGCTATGGTAAGGTAATCGGCCATATATTCTGACATGCGGTCGAAAATTTCGTTCTTATTCAGGCTCGTAAGGCAGGAAATCTTATCAGCGAGGTCAATGCTGTTGAGGTTATGAGTTCTGTTCAACTCAAGCACAACAAACATTGCCATAGTTATTTTTTGTTCTGGCCTTTGGAGATACCTGAATGAATTGCGCAGTTTTTTGACCACGTAATCCTTACCTTCAACTGACTTGGTAATGTCGTACTGCTTCACCATTTCAAATATTTTTTCAGAATGGTCCATATACAATCATCCCATTTTATTTTATTGCATTGCCCTTATCTGGCTTTGGCGGTCTATTATTTTTTGATTTACCGTCACCTACATCTGAAGTACTGTCACCTGCATCTGAAGTGTTGCCAACCAGTTCCTGGCCGACATCCGCTTGGCCTTTGTTCGCCCGTTTAAGCTCGAATTTCTCCTCCAATCTCAAGCTGTTGTTAAGAGCATTCGTGAGTCCTTTCACATTCTTGCCCTGTGCTTCCTTCTGCTGTATCATGTACTCCAGTGATTTTTGATGCTTTGATATCTTCTCTTTTGCACGCACCACATCTTCGTCACTGATATCTGAACCATTGACGGTGCTATCGATGTTATCCATCATTTTCTTGTAATGACCAAGGGCAATACCTGCCGCATTGTCATTTCCTTTCTCCGTCTCGGCCCTGGCCTCAGCGATTCTGTGCCGTGCCCGCGAGACCTGCAATCCCAGACGCTCTGAAGAGTTATAGGTGAAAGTTTCATTTATGTTTCCGAAGGCTATCTTGAGTCCATACAATGCATGTTCAGGCCCAACTGCACCTTCAAATGGTGGAATGTCGTCAGTTTCATCATCGACTTCTTCTCCTTCTGAGAATAACTCGTCTGTTAATTCATCTGTGACATTATTATCAACATCGTCTGCATCATCGGTCTCGTTACCGGCGGCAGCGTCATCATCAACATCGCCTGTATCATCGGTCTCGTTACCGGCGGCAGCACCATCATCAACATCGCCTGTATCATCGGTCTCGTTACCATCTGCGGCAGCATCATCCACATCATCAGTTCCATTTACAGAATTGTTGGATGGTGTGTCAGCAGAAGGTGTATC
>DAOWEE010000095.1 GCA_030638625.1 Methanosarcinales archaeon | reverse complement strand
TGAAGGCAAACTGCCACCCACCAAGGTATACAATACCAGGATAAAACGCGCGTTCGGCATCATTTTCGCGGCGTCTTCCACCACCATCATTGCCATGATATGGCTGGTCTGGATGGGATTCGGCGCACTGAAAGGGTTTGCTTTGACCACCATCGTAGGCGTGCTGATAGGTGTGCTGATAGCCAGGCCTGTCTATGCCAGGATAATTAAAGAAGTGTTAAAGGAAGGTCAGGATTGAACATGAGCCGCCCACCCAACGATGTGATTATAGTCAGGTACGGCGAGATTGCCCTGAAAAGCCGCAATGTAAGGGACCGCTACGAAAAGATATTGATGTCAAATATAACTTCAATGCTGGATGCCATGGGTGCATCGTACGATAGTGTATCCAGGGATTGGGGGCGTATTTACATCCATACCGCCGACCCTGCCGCCGCCCAGGCCGCTGCAAAGGTATTTGGTGTGGTCTCAGTGAGCCATGCCATAACATGTGAGCCCACCCTGGAATCGGTATCATCTGTGGCTGCTGATGTGGGCCAGGAGATTATAGTTGAAGGACAGTCATTTGGTATCAGGCCCAGACGTGCCGGGAACCATGATTTTTCCAGCCGTGATGTCGGGATTGCCTGCGGAGATGCGGTCTGGCAGCGGATAGAGCATCAAAGTCCAAGCGTGGATTTGACCAATCCTGATGTGGAGATATTTGTGGAAGTCAGGCAGAACCATGCTTTTGTATATACCGATGTGGTCAATGGAGTGGGGGGACTGCCCCTGGGCACCCAGGGTAAGATGGTAGCCCTGGTATCAGGAGGTATCGACTCGCCAGTGGCAGCATGGCTCATGATGAAACGTGGCTGTGAGATTATTCCTGTCTATGTCAACAATGACCCCTTCTCAGACGAGACCACCCGGCAGAGGGCGCTGGAATGTATCAGGGTGTTGCAAACATGGGCTCCCGGTCATTCCCTCAAGGTTTATGAAGTCCCTGGCGGCGAAAGCCAGATATCGTTTTTATCAGACTGCCAGCGCCGATATACCTGCGTACTGTGCCGCAGGATGATGTACAGAATCGCAGCCGGCATCATGGAAAAGGAACGTGCCCACGGTATAATCACTGGGGCATCCCTGGGACAGGTAGCCAGCCAGACCTCGCAGAACATGCTGGCAGAAACCTGTGGTATTCATGCACCTATCTACCATCCCGTAATCGCTCTTGACAAGACCGAGATTGTGGATATGGCACGCAATATTGGCAGTTATGATGCATCCACCAGACCTGCTACCTGTTGCACTGCAGTGCCGGAAAAACCTGCTACTGCTGCCAAGTGTAGTGATGTATGCGGTGAAGAAGCAAATATAGATGTGGACGGGTTGCTCCAAACAGCTCTATCTGGTTTGAAAGTAGTTGACCCTTCAGAATACAGTTGATTAATTACCGTCAACGGTCTCTATCTTGAACATTACATTCAGTCCTTTAAGGGTTACCTGGATGCGGTCGCCAAAATTGAGTATCTCTTCCAGTTCAGTGTTAGAGTCCCATTCATACACATAATCATAGGATCCCTGGATGGGTTTAAATCCCAGTGACATCAATCTACGATTGACCTCAGATGGCCTACTGCCTTCGCTGTTGAACCAGACTATCAGGTATGACTTCATGATTATCAACTTCAAAACGGGCTGTAGAACATTATGCTTTTTGGTCGTACGTAATGAATTACTTTGTGTTTGTCCGACTCTGTCAGACACCCTGGACAAAGTCCAAGGTATCAGTTTAATCTGACCGAATGGATGACTTTTTTTCACTTGACCAGTTTAAGAAGAGCTTCGGCTGCCTTCAAGGCTTCAGCCTCATTCTTTACACGTTTGACCAGCATCCTGCCAGTGGGGTAGAGGGATATCTCGGCACCGGCTATGTCCACTATCAATATATGGGGTGTGACCACTCTGGTGTTGAGAACTTGAGCTGCCTGCATCAGGTCTATTTTGGTAAATGCATTTACCTCAAAGGCTGTTTTACCTGAACACAGACTAACAGTCATTTTCCTGGACATTGGCCGACTTTTAGTAACTACAAATAGATAAGTATGTGGCAAAGTGAAGATTTTTATGAAATATTATAAGCATAGGAATTCACAATTAACAATAAGTACACAACAATATTCTGGTTAGATTATGAAGATTAGGGATATGGG
>DAOWEE010000238.1 GCA_030638625.1 Methanosarcinales archaeon | reverse complement strand
GTTTACTCTTCGAGGACATCAATCTGTTTCATTATTCCGATGGCCTTTTGCTTGTATTTGTCCCTGATGGAATTATACTCTTCTTCTGACAGGGCACCATCAGCATAGTCCTCGTCCAGTTCAGCTAGTACTTTGAACAGGGCTTTCTTTGCTGATTTAAGTTCATCAACATCGAAACTCTTTACATCTTCTGCATTGAGCGCAGAGGCGGCCGACACATCTTCTTCAACATCCTCGCTTGCTTCGATGTCTTCTAACTCTTCCTCTTCGTCCTCGTCTTCTAACTCTTCTTCTTCCTGTTCCCAGTATAAATCGTCATCTTCTTTCTTTGCTTTATCTGGTTTACTTGTTAAGCCCATTTTGGCGGGTGTCTTACCTCTTAGCATGGGATAGCCTATTATCAGGAGAATTACCAGCAAAATTACTAAATACAAACTAACCTGGGACTGGTCAACGCTTGAGCGGCTCATTACAAAAGATACCTCTGCAAATAGAGGTTGCCCCCAATTATATGTCTTTGACCCTTCTGCCACTTCAACAGAATCAGCTTCAATCTTGCTGCCGTCCTCATTGACGACACTGGTTTTCAAATCATCTGACTTGACCAGTTTTATCACCAATGAAGGCATGCCTGATGCGGGCACATAGTTATAGTTTACGTTAGTAGGATATTTCAGTTTCTTGGTAAAGCTCACAGATTCGGTCATTTTGCCAGTGGGTTCTGCCGGCACCATGTATTGCAGTCGGTACATGGGAGTCATAACAGCTCCTGACAAAATCGTGTCATTCCATCCGACAACATTATTGTCAGCCATGAAAATGTTTAGAGAACGAATCTGACCACCAGCGGACATTTCGAGTTTTGCCACTCCAACATTAAAAGCTCCATCCGGCAACCACGAAAATAATGGGCCATTGTAGTCCCCAGTACCAAGATTTTTGAACACGATGGTTTCATCAACTTTGAGATAACCAGGATTTGATACCTGGTCTACTTCAATAAGATGTTGTACCATTATGACATTTGCACCGTACGAGGTGACAGTGCCCCCCATCATGCTCCCGCTCTCGGTCCCGTCCGCAGCATAACCCTCATAGGCACAGGCAGGGGAAATAAAAAGCATCAATGCAAGAATAAACGATACACTAATGAATAAAACCGAATTTTTAATTGTCATCAATCATTGCTTCCTTTTTTGTTTAATCAGATTATTATTATAGTTATTTAATGATACATATATCACTCGGTTAATGGTTTCATCCTATCAGATACTTGATATGGTATGAATACACCATCCACAGTCCGATGAAAATTAATATGGCACCTGCACCTCTTTTTAGCATCACATCATAGCGTGATATGGTACTTAGCCTGTTGCCTGATACATTGATAAAATAGGCAACCAGCAGCATTGGGATTCCTAATCCCAGTGAATATACAAAAAGCAGGAACCCACCATACATTATACCTCCTTTCAAGAGTACGCCCATAAGTATTGCAGCAAGAATTGGGCCGGTACAGGGAATCCACACGATACCCAGCGACAAACCCAGGACAAATCCGCCGGCAACACCCTCATTATTCGGGTTGACATTTAATAAACCAGAAATGCGGCTGAATATACTCAGATTCAATTCCATGAGCATGGTAATGCCTAGTGAGATAATAACAATCTCAGCCACTATCCTGATGTACTGCTGGTAATGAGAGAATACGTCTGAAAAGGCCGCCATGGCCATGCCCATCAGCGTAAATGTGACCATCAGACCTACCACGATGGCCAGTGGCCGAAACTTACCTTTACCTGTGGAATATGCCATTATTGCAGGCAAAAGAGGCAGGATGCAAGGGGAAAGAATGCTGATTATACCGGCCAGCAATGCCAAAAGCGGCAGGGGCAAATCTACAGAAGACAGTGCACTTTCGAGTTGAAGAAGTATGGTCATTTTTTAGTTTCCTGCAGGATTATTTCCTCAATCATTTTTTCATACGTAATTTTTGTAAGTGTTTTGACGATATACCCCTCATCATCAATGATGACGGTGGTAGGTGTGGTCCTTACCTTGTAGCCTTCTTTAGCGTCAAAACTTTCAGGATTATCCACGGCATAAGGGAGCAGTATCACTGAATCGGAATGATTTTGTTTGACATTGTAGAGTATTTCAAGCTGTTCCCGGCTGGTACCTGATGAAGGTTCATAAAAGAACAGGATAACAAAACTATCCCTTGTATCTATGGCAGTCCGAATATCTGGAGTGCTTAATGGGGCTTTCTCACGGGTTTCAATGCACCCGGCCATAAATGCAGATATTACAAGGACTGATATGAATAGAATTATTATTCGCTTCATGGTAATTACACCGTTCTTTTTAAGTATAAGTTTTTTGAAACAGAGTTGTGTATTATTTGTGAATTATATAGGTATCCCTCGTAGTTTGATGGCATCCTGGATTATGACTTCAAGCACATCTTTGGAGGTCAGGCCCACCATCATGGCTTCCTGGCGGTCATTTGTTGGTTTACCCTGGCTGGTTACATAAGTGAACTGACCATTATCGGAACTGACGATCATGGTCAGGTCTGGAATATAGTATATTTTGAAATGTTCTGATAGTTTAGGCTGTTTGTCAGTATCTATGTATACGAAAGCCACCTGGCCTCCGTATTCTGCTGCAAGTTCTTCCACAATGGGTTTTTGCTCAACACAGGAAGGACACCAACCGGCACCCATTTCGATGAATACTGGTTTTGTCTCAAGCAGGGCTTCAATTTCTTCTAATGAATTTACGGTTAACAGTTCGGCCTTTGGAGCCGGGTCCTGGTCAGTACAACCACTGCCGAGGAGTACTGCTGCCAGTAACAATGATATTATGATTATCAGGTTTTTCATGGTATCACGCTGTTTGATTGCAATGGTATTAACTTTTTATCTATTTAAAATTTTGCATGGTTTTGCGAACACTGCACAAAACAATATCAGATAAATTAATATAACATCTTCCCAATGGAACATATATATTCATTACATTCCCCTGGAGGTGAAATATTAATGTGCAGTGTAGGCGATGCATTCAGTGTAGATGTAGCTGATTCTCTTGAGACAAAGAGCTATAAATGCAAAGATTGCCAAAATGAGTTCCAGGGTATGGGCAAGAAAATTATCTGTCCCACATGTCTGTCCAAGAACGTGGAAGTAGCATGAAGTTCAATTAAAATTTTTATACCTATGATACCTTTAACAGATAACGAGATGTTGATGCTCCAAGGCAATAGTGGGGTTATCGGTATTGTCAAGGCCGGAACAAATAACTTGTTTTTTCTTGAGACCGAAGAAGAAGAGATTGTACTGGGTTTAGAACCTGATGACCTGTTGGTTTCCTCAGGGTTTGATACAGAAAAGACCACGCTTGACGGCGTTAAATGCGTACTTTATATGATTCGGGAAGTTGGTACGCCATTGATCGTACTCCCAAAACACCATCCTGCATCAAAACGGCTCAAGATAGTGGTATCTGTGGGTCCGCGTACCCGTATAAGCTGCGACATCACTCCGGGCACCCATCCTGAACAGGACGTGCTGTGCGGTGTGGACGAGTTCAGCGGCGTGGAGATACTGGGTGTGCCGGGCGGTGTTGAGTTCAAAAACCTGAATTCGGGTAGTATCAAACGTATCCCGTTCACGGTCTGAATTCAATACTTTTAACAC
>DAOWEE010000045.1 GCA_030638625.1 Methanosarcinales archaeon | reverse complement strand
TGATAGAACTGACTCTAATCAGGACAAGTGAATCACCCGCTGAAGATGCAATACATCAGGCATTATTCCCAGGATCATACGAGATAACTATTAAAAATAATAACCTGTCAAAAGTCAAAGTTGAAGTTTATCAGAACGAGGCAATTCGAAAAGACCTATCCTCCAAATACATTTTCACTAAGTCAATACAAGAAGTAACATTTGATTTAGAAATATCAGATACAATGGAAGTCATATTCATCCCACAGGGAAAGAAAATGACTTTTGCTGATATAATTATTAATTAAAAGATAAGGGTGGAATGAATGAAGGGACGGGGATTGATTGTTCCCATCATTTTAGTAGTCATTGGGATTTATGGAATACATGGTACCCTAGGCATCAATGAAGAAACTTCAGTAATGACTGAGGAAGATTGTAGGATATGTCATAATGGTAGTTTAAGTTTCAATGGAACACTGATAGATAGGCACCACCTTTTATGTGCAAACGGGGACTACAACTGTATTGATTGCCATGAGATGAAATGGGATAATGTTAATCTGAGCTATTATCCCGAGGTAATCAGGGACTGTCTGGTCTGTCATGTAGATAAGAACCACACCAATACCCACCATCTGCTAGTAGAAGCAGGACTTTACGAATGTTTTGACTGCCATGAGATGAAATGGGACAATGTAACTCAGAGCTATTATCCTGAAGTAATATGGGACTGCCCTATCTGCCATGCAAGTACGACATCCGACCCCCCTGTTAATCCAAATGCACCGACAGGGGTCCATAGTTCAATTAGTTGTTCTACCTGTCATGTAGAACTATCCAGGGAAGAAACCTGTTACCAGTGTCATAATAATCCTGACAATTCATATCAAGGAGTAAATATTTATGCCCAATTCACTGCCAATACTGACTACTATGGCGGTATGGGAACAAAGAAGGGGTACTATAATACAGTAAATACAAGACATGACATCACGGATGAGGACCAGAATTACAGCTCAACAAGACTGGAATGCACTAATTGCCATAGTGCCCATCTTGCAAGCAGAGATAATATACTCATTGACCCTGATGAAAGATCTACTCCATTCAATAAGACAATGATTCATCCTGCCACTTCCCAGGAAGTGTTGGATACTATTACTTTCTGTTTGAAATGCCATGATAATACCTGGGCGTACGATAATACTGTAGTAGGCCCAACCACTATTATTAATATTTTAGAATATTATCTGGACCCTACAGGTAAAGGCGATGAACATGGTGCTGCCAATGGCTCAGGAAAGAGCATACTTCGAGGCCCATATGAAAGCTGGGGTAACAGTAAAGATGTTCCACCCATCCCCTGTCTTGATTGCCATGATCCTCATGGAAGCAATAATCTCTACCATTTGCGGACACTTACGGACCAGAATGGCGTTCCTGTAACTATCACCTCTGAGAATATTGACGATCATATTGTGGCAAATTGGTGTTCTCACTGCCATGACAATCCCATGAACCAGTTTGATACTAAAAAAGATGGCTGCTTAAGCAGTTCCTGTCATACTCACAGTTCAAAATCATTCTAAAATACCTGAATTCAAGAAGCGACTTATGATAATGCGGGAGGGTTAGATAATGAATTGGAAAGGAAATATTTACTTAAATGGGGCTATAGTGATACTGGCTTTGCTTGGCACAGCTATAGCCATAATACCTCCACCACCAGTAAATCAAGACCTGGGGGTATATGATACTCTATTTGGTGATCTGGCTGAAAATGAATGCCGGGTATGTCATAATTCCGGAGTCCCTGATAGGCACCACTTGCTGGTACCCAATGAGAATTATAATTGTACGGACTGCCATCCTGTTGAAACCCAGTTGGATGGTACCCAGGCCATTAATCTGACCAGGGACTGTATGGCATGTCACTTAAAAACACCTCATCATGAAACACAAGATGCCCTGGATAAGCACTGCAGCAATTGCCATGGCAATATCGTTGATGACTTTGACGATGGCCACTATATACCGGATTATCCAGTATCATTGGTGACACCGGATACCAGATATAAAGTGATAAATGAAACCACTGACAAGAAATGGGGCGGATGCCAGGCATGCCATGAGCCGGATGATACAATGACCCCGCAGATCTATAGCACCAAAGATACCCACCATACCCTGGGAAGTGTCAGCGGTTTTGATCCGGCAAATAATACAAAATGCATGACCTGCCATTCATCGCATCATGCAGAATATGGGCCATTATTCATCCGCTATTGTGAACGATGTCATGGTGTCAGATCGCTGCACAACATCCAGTATGACTATACCAACACTTCAGGCACATTGGGATATGGACATATTGGTGAGGATTGGGACTGCAAAGGATGTCATGCATGGTATGTAGCAGGCAGCGAATCGCCATTTACTTCAAATCTGGTTCCATCTATCGATGCTCTGGGCCCCAGTAGATTAGTGGCTGGCGAGCCGATAGTAATGAGTATCAGTGGAAGCAACTTTGAGAATACTGGTAATAATATTACCTATTCTTCAGTGGTGGTTCTTGATGATGGAATCAATACCATCACCCTGATACCAGATACAATTTATGCTTCAGCGATCACAATTGCAGTACCGGCATTAGATGTAGGAACCTATGAATTAATCGCATTAAAGGATGATATAAAAAGCAATAAACTATCAATTGTAGTTGTACCGCCGGTTTCGATTGACTCAGCCGTAATTTCAGGAGAAAACATGCTCATCACAGGCTCAGGATTCGGCGATAAACCTTCTGACTTATATGCTGATTGGTTAGGTGTTACCGTTGTACACGTTAAAAATAAGAAGGTTGTAACTCTTGACTGCGACATTGTTTCCTGGATAGATTCTCAGATTGTGGTGGGCTGTCCGGAAATAAGCCCTGGAGATACAGCAACTGTTGTT
>DAOWEE010000205.1 GCA_030638625.1 Methanosarcinales archaeon | reverse complement strand
GCAGGAATGCCTGCAATGCCGGGACCTGAGAGTTACATGGGAATGTAACTCTTTTTCCCTTTTTTTCTTTTTTTGTTCTCTTTGTTTAGATTTTACAGTGGAATTCTTCATCCCACAACAGTAAGACCTGACACCTTAACCGTAGGTGTAATAATATTACCCAGACACCTTACATCGTGTCCTGCACCATTGATATTTTGAAGCAGCTGGAACATATTGCCAGATATCATCATGGATTTGATTGGGCTCTTTATCTCGCCATCCTCAACTACAAATGAATTGCGCGCCTCCACGCTGAAATCCCCGGAGATGGGATTGGCTGTATGGGCACCTATCACCGAACCCACCAGCACACCACGGCGCGTATCACCCACTATGTCGCTGGCAGGATATTGTATCAGCAAGTTGCGCACATCAATGGTCGTGGTCTGGCCATAGTTATTCCTCACCGCACTGCCCGTCGAGTCCACGCCGTCCTTGCCCGCTGTATAGGTATCGTACAGGTATGTACCCAGCACACCATCCTCGATGATACTGTTGGTCCGGGATGGGGTCCCCTCATCATCAGACCGCGCAGAACCAATACCGCCATCCAATAAGCCGTCATCAATGATATTCAACCCTTCAGTGCCTATCTTGCTACCCAGTTTGCCTGTCAGGGCTGAACGCCCCTTCTGGACACCCTCAGCACTCAATGACGGCAACAGTGTACTCTCAAGCAGATCTGCAATGGCAGCGGGTTTTAGCAAAATATCGGTCTCACCGCTATCCACCTTCACACCACCCACTGACGCCACCGCCTGCCTGGCAGCCTCTTTACCTATATTATAAAAATCAATATCAAGGTTTCGAGAAATATCAAACTCGTATGCAGTGGATATCTCACTATCCTCTCCAGCCCGGCAATCCAGCATACCATCTATCCTGCTGGTATGCTCCACCATCTCCATGCCGTTGGAATTCAATATAAAATAACTGGAACTCGAACATGAAAACCTGCCCGCAGTGGGTACCGCATCTTTGACCGTTGAGGCCCCGTCCACCATCCTCAAACCCAGGTCAATGCAGGTATCTATATCCATTTCTGCAACCTTTGGGTCATGAATACCAGCAACCGATGCATATTCCGATATCCCTGGCAGTCCCTTCCAGTCAGGGTCACTGTCACGCACCCGTGCCGAACTTACTGCCGCCTGGACAGCATCATTGAGCCTGTTAGGGTCGTTGGTGGATGAAAAACCGACTGCTCCATTCACCACTGCTTTAATGCCAAGACCCTTGGTATGACTTTCCTTTGCCAGGTCGACCTTATCCATCTGGATATCCACATGAACGCCCCTGCCTGTGAGCCCGAATACCTCTACCTCATCAGCACCCGCCTGTTGTGCAATGCGCAATGCTTTCTCTGCCAGATCAAATATGAAATTAATGTCGCTGCTCATCCGCTACCACCCACTAACGCCTCAGACACCAGGATATGTGGCGACCCGTCACATACAGGCACTGCCTGCCCGCCTTTACCACACCTGCCCGAATTCATCTTCATATCACCCGCAGCCATCTGCACGTTCTGTAATATATCCAGGATTTGCCCGGACAGGGAGACATCACACAGCGGTGTGGTCAGCTCACCATTCTCAACCATGTAGCCACGCTCGGCATTGAACTGGAACACACCCTCGCCCGGGTTCACCTGCCCTCCCCGGCTGCCTATCAGGTATACACCGTCCTTCATCTCAGCCAGCATCTCATCAAAACCAGAATCCCCGTTCTCGATATAGGTATTACTCATCCTGATAATAGGTCTGGACAGTCCCTGGGACCGGGCATGCCCGGGCCGGCCTGTACCAGGCAAAAGCGCTGCCGTTTCCCTTGAATGTAAATACGACTTGAGCACACCGTCATCAATCACAGTAGTAGCTACTGATTCAACTCCTTCATCATCCATAGGATAATATCCAAAACCATGCATAGACGGGTCATCCACTACCGTTATGCAAGGCGCGGCTATCTGGCTGCCCACTTTCCCAGAGAGAATGGAATTGCCCTCAACCACGTGGTCTGCCTCCACAGCATGACCCACAGCCTCATGAATGAACACACCTGCCAGTTCCTGGTCCAGTATCACTGGCATCCTGCCGCCTTTGGGTACCTTTGCAGATAACAGTTCCACAGCCGTATTACCAGCCTCCTCTGCCAATTCCAGGGCATCGTACTTGTCGAACAGTTCATATCCGCACACATCGAACTCGCTCCCCCTGGCCATCTGGAAAATGCCGTTTTGTGATGCCACCGCAGTAACTGCAAACCCTGTCCTGACCAGGCTGTACTCGGCTTCCACACCCTCAGAGTTACTGTATTCCACTTTGAGCTCGCTCTCTGAATAAAGCACAGTAGTACTTGTCACATCAGGTACTTTTGCCCTTTTGTGCATCTCAAGCAGCAGTTCGACCTTCTCATCAATGGGCACATCATTGGGGTCTTTTCGGGCCGCAGGAATATCATGTAAAAGTGGCGGCTCCACCTCAGCCAGTCCCTTGCTTTTCCTGGGCGACTTTGCATGGGTCTGGCTGGCAAGTTTCACTGCCCGCTCAAGTGAAGGGATACTATCTTGCGTATCGTCTGATGATACAAAACCCCATGAACCATTGACGAGCGCCCTGCATGATATGCCGTGTGTAAAATTATTCGATATCTGCTCAATCTGCCCGTTGTCAATAAATACGGAACGGCCTAAGCTCCTCAATATCCTTATGTCATGGAAATCTGCCTGTAGCGCTGCCAAATACATCCAACCTTTTATTGTGCCGGGCTCGGTGTTCCTATAACATTATCAGTGAGTGTCAGATTGAACCTTGGGAATGAGGAAGCTTTCTTTATCTTCTCTATCAGGTGTTCCTTTTCAGTTCCCACCATGGACCTTTCCAGCACTTCAGAGATATTCGATACAGGGATGATCTCTATCTTACCCTTGAACTCATCCTCGATCATCACATCTCCCATATTGGACCTCGGGATGATGATGGTCTTGATGCCTGCCTGGGCAGCCGCCTCTATCTTGTAGGTTACACCACCCACAGGTAGCACGTCGCCCCTTACAGAGAGCGAGCCGGTCATTGCCACTGTCTGGTCTACCGGTATATTCTCAAAAGCAGACAAAACAGCAGTGGCTATACTGATAGATGCACTGTCGCCTTCCACTCCTTCGTAAGTACCTATGAACTGGATATGTACATCCATGACCGTGGTATCCTTGCCACTGACCTTCTTGATAAGTGCAGAAACATTATCCACTGCCTCCCGGGCTATCTTCTTGAGCATGCCTGTGGCAATGATACGTCCTTCGGAACTGGACTGGGAGGGTGTCACTTCAGCCAATATTGGAAGCACTATACCTGAATCACTGCCCATTACTGCCAGGCCGTTGACCCTGCCTACCATTGAACCCTCGCGTTCGAACATCTGGTAATCCTTTCGTCGCTCAAGGTACTGGTCGGCCAGCTGCTGCTCTACCGAGCGGGCAATATTCTTGGCTTTTAACACATGTTCGGCACAGGTCACTTCTGCGCCTTCAGAGTGGGCAATATCCCCGGCAACCCGTACCAGGCCGCCAAGGTCCCTGAGTTTCAGGGTAAGGTGACCTTTCCTTCCGGCACGGCGCCTGGCTTCCCTGATTATTTCTTCTATAGCACTCTTATCAAAATTGGGTATCTTTCCATCCCTCTTGATCTCCTGTGCCACGAATCTGACCAGTTTTTGCCTGTTATCGGCGGTATCAGGGATGACATCGCTCATATACACCTCATAGCCGTACCCCTTTATCCTGGACCGCAGAGCAGGGTGCATGCCTCTTAAAGCATCCAGGTTGCCTGCCGTGACCATGATAAAATCACAGGGTACAGGCTCTGTCTTCACCATTGCGCCTGAGGAGCGTTCACTCTGGCCCGTGATAGAGAATTCCCTCTCCTGCAATGCAGTCAACAGGTTCTGCTGTGATTCCAGTCCCAGGGTATTGATCTCATCTATGAACAGCACGCCTTTGTGGGCTTTATGAATGGCACCGCCTTCCACCCTGTCATGTGCAGGGGTTTCCAGGCCTCCGCTCTGGAACGGGTCATGCCGCACATCACCCAGCAATGCTCCGGCATGTGAACCGGTGGCATCAATATATGATGCAGTATCTTTACCGGCATTGGATACCAGCAGTTTTGGTATGTACGCCTCTTCTTTCGGCATGAACTGGCGCATTACCATGAAAATAAGTATGGCTGCAATGATACCCCATATCAGCATACCAGTATAGAATGAATAGATGATGATACCGAACACGAATATCATTATGAACATATTACGGGCCTGCATCCGCTTTCTTGCTTCCAGTTTATGGGCGTCCACTATTTCCTTACCCTTTCCTGAAGGCACTACCCTTATCTTGGGGGTGTTGTTATCTTCGGGATTATTATAGACCAGCACATCCTGTAATTCTTCCTTTGGCAGGAGTGCAGCCATGGCCTTTGCCAACATGGACTTACCTGTACCCGGGGTGCCAAGCATCATCACATGCCTGCGCTGGTTGGCTGCCTTCTTTACCACCTCAACAGCATGTTCCTGACCTATCACCTGGTCTATCATGTTTTCAGGTACTTCCACTTCGGATGTGTTCTGTATGTTTAAACCGCCGAGCAGGTCATCGGTTTCGGTGACGGTTTTATCCTCGACAGCAATATCATTATCAGTAGTTGTCACAGTATTCTCCTTAATTATATATTTAACACTGTATATATCTGTTGGTAATAGTATAATAGTACGGTGTTTTTCAATATAATATATCTGCCCATGCATTTATAAATTTGGTCAAACAGACCTGAATGCATCATTTTCCACAATGAACTGACAATTGCCTTACAATGTTATTGCCATTTTTCGCCAAGGTTAAATATGTTACAACACAACATTGAGCCATGAGTCAGGACAGTGACCTCCCAAAAGAGGAAATTGTAGAAAAAGTAGCATCGGGCCAACTCAAACTTCATGCCATTGACCAGCAGGTAGGTCCTGTGGAAGGCGTGGCTGTACGGAGAGAGGCCATTGCCAGGATAACAGGTACCGAAACCCAAAGTTTAGGCCGTTTTTCCATTGACGCCGCAGAGGTTGTGGGACGCAATATTGAAAACATGATAGGAGCAATCCAGCTCCCTTTGGGCATTGCAGGCCCTGTGACCATTCAGGGTGAATACGCAATCGGGAATTTCTATCTCCCACTGGCGACCACAGAAGGCGCACTGGTAGCCAGCACTAACCGGGGCTGCTCGGTTATTTCGGCCTGTGGTGGTGCCACTGTGCGGATATTCAAGGACGGCATGACCCGGGCGCCGGTGTTCGCTGCCAGGGGTGTGATACATGCCAGGGAGTTCGTGGACTGGTTAGCTGATAACTTTGAGGCCATGAAGGCAAAGGCCGCTGAAACCACCCGGTTCGGGGAACTTGTGGATGCAACGCCTTTTGTGGTGGGGACCGATGTTCACCTGAGGCTCAGGTTCGATACCAAGGATGCCATGGGTATGAACATGGCAACCATTGCATCAGAAGCAGTTTCTAATTACATAACTGAGCAGTTCGGCATTGAACTGGTATCCCTCTCAGGGAACATGTGCACTGACAAGAAACCATCGGCCATCAACAACATACTTGGCAGGGGCAAGACAGTTGTAGCTGAAGTGGTCATACCTGAAGACCTGGTGGATGCTAAACTCAAGACCACTGGTCAGTCCATGGCAGAGGTAAATTACAAAAAGAATTTGCTGGGTTCAGCCCGGGCCGGAAGTATGGGGTACAACGCCCACGCTGCCAATATCGTGGCTGCTCTTTACCTGGCCTGCGGGCAGGATGCAGCTCATGTGGTTG
>DAOWEE010000243.1 GCA_030638625.1 Methanosarcinales archaeon | reverse complement strand
GGGCATATTCAACCTGGAACAACCTTCCGTCAGGACTAAACACTGTGATAGCCCTGTCATAGCCCATTTGTGGTGCCATCTGCATAATTATTCAATCTCCTTGTCTGTTATATCAAAAACCGTTATACCAAAATATCTGGTACCTGAATTTTCCAGTTTATCTTCATAGTGAGGGCTGTCCGGCAATATATCAATTTCGTTGTTATTCCTGCGGACTACCTTGCCTGAAATCGCATTATTGGCTATGAAGAATTCACATTCATCAGATTCTGCGGTTCTTTCTCTTTCTGGTTCGCTCGTTTTAATGTCATTGATTAGTAAATAGTTTTGGGTGCTTGCACGCACGGTGCCCGAAACCCCCAGTACTGTTAGCCTCACGCGGACACCTTTTATGGATGAAATAGATGCCATCACACCTCTGGATTCCCATACCTTGTTTGCAGCACACTGCATGATACCGTTGCAATCATCAAAAGACAGCAGGTGCATGCTCAATTCACTGCAACCCACATCACCTACAAGTGTCGCCGCTGCAAAGTTCAACTCGTTAATCAGGTCGCGTCTGGAAATATCTTTTTCCGCAGTCAGTGAAAAAGCCAGATACCGTTTTGATTCCCGCAGGGTAGGAGGTAATATCTTCATTCCACTACCTCCACGCCTTCCATTATGCTGTTGCTGTTTGTGTTACGCCTGATGATACCCTGCGGCACCACTGAGAGTGCATGCAGCGCTTCATCCTGGGTCATACCAAAGAACATGGCCAGTGCTATCATCTCCCTTGGACTGCGCAGGTCATAGTGAGACCTTGCATTACTGGTGATGACCATTGGGATATTATATTTCCTTACCAGCATGAGGTTTTGCCTCATGGCAGTGAGAACTTTCATTCTGCTGCTGCCTCTTTGCATTATCAGTGCATCCATGTTGAAATCAACGGCAACACCATTGTCAGCGGCTGCCTTTGCAAGCACATGGTTCAGGGGTTTCCCGTGTGCTGTGGGATGGGCCAGGATGTCCACTTTGCCATTCTCAACAGCAGCACGATTCATGTCTTCATCTCCCCCGCCGATGATGATAATCTCTGTTTTTCCCCTCAACCTGCTCACTTCTTTTGTGAGTTTTGCCACCCTTTCAACCCGAATCTCTATGCCAGTGTATATCTCAAAATTCTTGAGGGCAGGCAGGGATATGGGCATGTCTTGTTTGTGCAGGGTGTTGTTTTTATTGAAAGAGGTAAGGCAAATTCCTGAATATCCCATATCTTTTGCTTCCAGTACCAACCTGGACGGGGAATCTGCACAGTCGGGCAGGGCGTGAATATTCAGGTCGTAGAATTTTGATTGTTTTAATACACCCATATTCAATCCTCCTTTTCAAACATTTTCCGGGCCGCATCAATTGCAGCCTCGCGCCTGGCCGGATATATTTCAATCTTCATCCTGATGTGGACTGCATCTGATGAGTTGGTAATTGCCAATCTGCCCTGGGATGCTTCCTGTTTGTCAAACCTTATGAACAGGTTGCAATCATCATCCACCCGCAGTGGTAATTCATTGATGAGCCTCTCTTTTTCGGCAGTTCCAAGATTCTGCCTTATGTGGTCTATTATATACTGGCAGTCTTTTTTCTTTTTCACTTCAGTTTCCATTATTATTATGGAATTGCCGTGATAACCTCTGGTAGAGGTTTCGTGGACTATATCCGGGCTGTCCTTTACCACATTCTGTGGTGGGAGGAATAAGTCCAGGGTCGACCTGACCTTTTCAGGGTCTTCAGTTGCCTGGGCAGTGGTTCGCAGTGCGATGTAATGCATCATACTTAATGTTAATAGATGCTCAACACAAAAAAATCCTCCCTGAGGGAGGATTTTCTATCGTATATATTATGCAGTACATAATATACAAAAAAAATATTAAAAAATTGACGGATGTGAGGTGGTTTACCTCACTTTCCAAGATTGCCCCGGGACCTGATACTTGGTCTGGTCTTTTCAGTACCATTACCCCGTTTGCGCTGACCGCGGCCTTTGATTCCGGCACTGGTCTTACCCCTGAATACCCTGCCTTTCTGTGCAGGTTCGCACAGCCAGTTCAGGTTGGGGTCGCTCTTTATGACGGGGTGGCTGATATCCACCAGAATGATTTCGTACCATTTGTGTTTGCCGTCTTCGCCAACCCAGTACGAGTTTAATACCTGTAAGTTAGGGAATCTGCGTGCGGCCCGCTCTTCTGCCATGCTCTGGATGGTCTTGCCACGGGTTATTTTACTCATACCCATGCGTTTGGTCCTGCGTCCCCTGATGTATCGAGCCTTGCGTGCACTGCCTCGCCTGATGCCTACCCTTGCCATGACGATGCCCTGTTTGGCCTTGTAACCAAGACCCCGGGCGCGGTCAAGACGGGTGGGTTTTTCGATTCTCTGTACTGATGCTTCACGTCTCCATTCCTGGAGCCTGTGCCATCTCAGTTCGTGTACATACGTCTCATCAGGGTTTTTCCAGGCGTCCCTAATATAACCATACATTGATTTTGCCATGTTTCGTTATCTCCAAATAGTTGTTCCAGGTTTCACGGTTCAGCCCCTCTCGGAGCCACATCCCTGCGGGACGTATCCCGCCAATGAAACTGGCATGTTTTGTGGGGCTTATAGATACGTTAATGGGTAATAAAGGTTGGGGGTGGAAAGGCTGTGGGATTGAATTAAGTTGGGTGAAGGTTCAATAAATGATGCCAGAATTTTTTACCTGTAATCGCTGTATCAATCCTTGTTTTAATGGATGTCGGTCGCTGACAAGGAGTCGGCGTCAAACAGGAAATAGGTGTTACAATTGGTTCGGATGGATGTTCTAATAAGTTCTTCAATCTCAGCTTTGCCCATGTTTTTTGGTAAGGTAAAATCCAGGTCTTCTGAGAAACAGTAATTGGTGACATATAATTTCCTAATTCCGGTTCCACCCTTTAGTGCAAAAAGGTTATCAGACTGATAAAGACTGTTCAGTATCCAGCCGATACAGTAGTCCTTTTCGATTCTGGAACTCCATGCTCTCTTGCAGTTTCCTTGGATGAATCATTCTAATGTACCGATTATTTTCTCGTCCACATTTTCAATTATTTTCCATTTCCTGTTTGCTCTTCCTTTTCTGTGTAATGAAGGGTCAAGTAGAGGGTAGCCCTTTGCAAGATATTCCTGCGGTATTTTTACCGATATCCTTAGTCTGTCACAAAGACTCCCGAGTCTTTTCAGGATTGCAGAATTCTCCATCTTTTTTGCATATTCAATAACTTTGTCCAGATCGATTTCATTTTCATTTTGCAGTGCTTTTGCAACTTCCAAGATGCCACCGCAGTATTGGGGGTTGTCAAGGCAGTCTGCGATTGTTTTTTCAGGGTCTGTAATCCAGATTTGTGCATCTTCAATCCATATTTTCTGTAGGGCGAAGAACTTTTTATCAGTTACCTTGATAATTCGGTACCTGACTCCAAATATCTCTATTTTTGGTTCTTTTT
>DAOWEE010000032.1 GCA_030638625.1 Methanosarcinales archaeon | reverse complement strand
GGTGCTGTTCCGAATGATATCACATCAGCCAGCGAGTCAAGATGCTCCCCCAGTGCCCCGGATTCCAGTCTTCTGGCAATTGCACCGTCAGCGCCATCTGCTATCACTGCCAGTACAATAAGTATCGAAGCATGCTGGACATTGGATGGAGACTGGGCTACCATCAAGATAGCTGTCAGACCGAGCAGTGCATTTAACAATGTCACCAGGTCAGGCAGTTTTATCAATGTAAAAATACTGGGGTTTTCATTATCCTGTTGCATGGATGCTGACTGTCTCCTTATTATTAGTGTTTATTTTACTGGCAATAATGGTTTCTGCTGCCCGTACCCTATCCCCCTTCTTGACTGTAAGCACGTACCCAAGAGGCGGTGTCACATCCACCCGGCTTCCGAACCGTATCATGCCGATACGCTCACCCCTGACCACCGTATCACCCACGTTAAAATAAGTATCTATCCTTCTGGTTACAGTACCTGCAATCTGTATCATCTTGACCATACCAAAATCTGACTCTATGCATGTCGTATTGCGTTCATTCCGGTGTGAATCCTTAAAGAACGCAGGCAAGTATCCGCCATCCTTGTGTTTCATCTTTATTATCTTACCGCTCAAAGGAGCCCGGTTTACATGCACGTTAGGTATGTTCATGAAAATGCATACAGTACTTCCCCGGATATCCACCACCTTGCCATCAGCAGGCGACACCATATCATCTTCATCTCCACTGGGTATGCGCTCAGGGTCCCTAAAGAACCAGATAAAGAATATATCCAACAGAAATACAAGTGCTGATTCCTTTATCAACAATGCAGAATCCAACACCATGGCTGCCAGTGCCAGTACAACAGCAACGGCGAACAGTCCCGTTACCAGGGTCCCGGTATTACGGGCCAGTATGCCTATCCACCCCTGATGTGGTTCAGGTCATCCTTTACTAGCCGCCAGAGATTGTCGATGAGGTCCAGCAGTTCGGGCAGAGTTTTCAACACTGCATAGGCAATGAAAAATAATGCTATCCCTGAACCGCCTTTGGCTATCAGGTGATGACTAATATAAAACGTAGCAGAATCATGGAGGAAATATTCCTGGCCCATTATGTTTATTATCATTGGTCCTGAACCAAACAATTCATAACCATAAGCCCCTATCACAAAGGTATTCCTGATGACATTAAGAATATAAATTACAGGAATAGATGCCATCAGTGCAAGGAATATCTTTTTTGTCTTTGCCCTTGTTCCCAGGATAAGACCAAAGAACAAAGCAATACTTTCAATAGCAGTACATGCCAGTATTATCTCAACCCTGTATATTCCAAACTTTATCATGTTCCAGTCCACTCTTTCCACCGGGAATCCCGCCAGTTGAGAGAGCCAGAAAGTCTGTGTAGTAACCGTTTTTATAATTAAATGATTCATTGATTCAATTTCAGAAAATGGAAAATAAAACAGACACCCAATGGCAGTGACTGTGGTGACAGCCAGCAATGTCTTAGGCCTGTCAACTGGGTTATCCAGTGGCATCCCTTTTTTTGACATTAAGTATGTGCTTAGCATTAGACGTGCAATTAAGATACAAAAAAGCGCCACTAATAGCATCAGCAATACCATTGAAATGTCGCCTTCTTTCATGTAATATAATGGCTGTAGTGCCCAGTATGCAGCAAAGAATAACCATCCAACAGCTCCAACCGGCATTCGTTGCATTTTGAATTGTTTTGGGAGTATCGATGCCAGGATGAAAAATACCAATGCAATCCAGAGAAAGTTTATAGTCATGTTTTGAAAACCTAACCTATTATTTGCTTTTCATATTGACGGTTCCAGTATATAATTTATCACCACTGGTGAAATGGTATTTTAAACACATTCAAATCATTTTAATAATTCAATCAATCAAATAACTATTTGTATATTGGGCATATATGACTACTGGTATGCAAAATGGTTTAGGTATGATTAAAAAAACACTGGATAATGTACTTTATACCGGGTATGAATATCTGCTTACCCAGGAAATAAAGGAGTTCAGGATACCTGAACATATTGCCATTATTATGGACGGGAACCGAAGGTATGCCCGTAAGTTAAAAATGAGCACCTGGCAGGGGCATATCAAGGGTGCGAATACCACTGAACAAGTGCTTGACTGGTGTTATGAACTGGGTGTCAGGCAATTAACTGTCTATGCTTTCTCCACCGAAAACCTGAACCGCTCAGAGGATGAGAAGCAGAAACTGTTTGAGCTTATGGGTATAAAGCTTGAGGAATTAATGGACGATGACCGCACCCATAAAAGGGGTATGCGGGTCCG
>DAOWEE010000235.1 GCA_030638625.1 Methanosarcinales archaeon | reverse complement strand
AATACCAAGGTCTTTAGGCGGGCTGCTGCGCCAATCTGCCAGTGCCATCATCTGTGCCGCAGTCTTCAATTCAGATATGCTCCCCCTTGCCTTGTCACTATATTCCGGCGTGAACAGGACATCACCACCCACATCCCGGCTAATGGCAGTCAGCAGAGCATTCACACCCACCGTATCCGCATCCATCAATTCAGTAATATTGCCCACACCAAAGAACATAGGTACGTCTGGCAACATCTCCCTGCATCGCTTATACCTGCCCATGGAATCAACCATTCCCTGACCGGGCTCCAGCACCGGGTCTGCAAGAATCCTCGATATACCCAGTTCCTGTGCCCGGCTAATATTGATCATGAGACTGTCAAGCCCCTCTCCCCCATCTGGAATGACCACTGCCGCCAAACCCTTTTTGGCAATGGCAGGCCCCACAGCCTCCATATTAGTAGAATTCAAACTCAGCACCATATCCACACCCGAGTCCACCGCCGCCATAATCAGTTGCGGGTCCAGGGTGTCAATACTCAACGGCACAGCCGCCGCCTCTCTGGCCGTCTTGATGGCCTGTTCCACCTCAGCGGCTGTGGCAGCCATTCCAACCCCCAGGTCAATGATGTCGGCGCCTTTTGCCTGGAAATGGACTATCCTCTCAATAAGCTCATCCCTGGATAGTGACGTGGAATCCACCACCTCCGCCATTACCTTCATGATAGAACCCCCCCCGATCTTCAGGTCATTGAGTAAGAACGCAGGCATTGCAGCCATCTCAATATCATGCAGCTCAGATGTGGCTGCCACCATTCGCTTTGAGTGGAGCATTTCACAGGCAGGCACGGATGTTGAGAGTTCAATTTCTTCCAGGGAAGACAATACCAGACTCAGGTCAACAGCATTTTTCGGACCCAGCCGGATAGGAGTATTCAACTGCTGTTCCAATTGAGAAAAATCAGCCGAGACCAGGCCAGGGATGATTATCAGGTCAAAATTATTATGCGGCATGGATTTTTCAAGCCGCAAGGGAGTGGTGAATGCAGCGATATCAATGTCCAGCACCAGTACATCAGCAATGCCGCCCACAACAGCATTGACAGTATCAGCCGCCTTCCTACCTGTAACCACAAGAATTTGCATGTTGACCTAATTTAGTATCACATGCAAAAAAGTTTGTTATATCTTTTTACCAGCTACCATCAATAGCTTTAATTTCAAGGCTCAATGCTTTTTTCAGCAGTACAGTATCTTCCAGTTCAGGCATCCGGCCGCAATCATATGAACGCCCCTTCTCGGGTATACTGAGCCTGTAACCAGTCTCGTGATTACTTTTAGTCTTAACCCGCTGC
The DNA here is from genome assembly GCA_030638625.1 of Methanosarcinales archaeon. Taxonomy (GTDB): domain Archaea; phylum Halobacteriota; class Methanosarcinia; order Methanosarcinales; family Methanocomedenaceae; genus Methanocomedens_B. The sequence goes on along the minus strand of DAOWEE010000235.1, from coordinate 4,826 downwards.
ATCGTCACCCTTTTATATCTTAATTTTTTACTTTTGATATCAATTTCATAGCCATTTGACTTTGGGACAAAATCGTATTCAGGAAATATCCTGTCCAATCTGCCTGCAAGACGTTTCATGTGGGTGTAGTCCTTCATGGGATCTGTGGTTTTGAACCGTTTTTTTATTGCCATTGCACTGTCACTTCCTCAATCTTGAATGTTTTTGCACGAATAAGTGTTGCTTAATATGTGCTCTAAAAAATCCTCTATATATACGTTCCCTTTCCCTACAAAATTAAATGACAAACGCAATGATTAACCGTGCGGATTTCGGCAGCACAGACTCATATTTTTCGATTATATGGGCTGATGTGAAATATATTACAATACTACGGGATGTGTCGAAGTGAATTCAGTCAGAATATGGACTTAAACTCAATAATGAGTTTGGGGGGCGAGAATCTGCATGGAATATATTTCCGATTGCATGCATATCTGGAACATATTTTCACCAACTGTGTGAAAATTTCAGACCATTGCATTTATACCATCTATCTTTTCCCGCAGACGAACAATAAATGACTCAAATTCACGCATAAATTCTATGGCCTCATCCGGAGCCACTGCACCCTGTGTAGAAGGTGCAATCAATCTCTCCTGCTCAAGTACACGAAGTGAATAACGGACCCTGTGGTTGGGGATGCCTGTTTCCTCAGATAATTTCATAATCCCGATAGGCCCCTTCTGGATGACAGTGTTCAGTATAATGATATGCCGCTCCAGTAATTCCAATTCGGTTTCAACTCTATCGGTCAACATTTACGAACCTCGTATTCAACACCCATATAATCAATGTAAAGTATTATATTACACATACCTGAAAAAAGGAACGTATTAGTTATATTGATATTGTTTGAATTAATATAAATATAAGTAAACACATATTATACTTTACTGTAGTTTGAACTAAAAATAATTATATCACTTAAACTGGGATAAAAGTTATTGAATTAAAATGTTCTATTTTCATTAGGGGACAACATCGATGGTAAAGGTTGAACCATATATAGAAAAAACAATACAAAAATTAAAAGATACCGTAAAAGGACATGCCATAATTGCACTTTCCGGAGGTGTGGATAGTTCGGTATGTGCGGTACTTGCAAACAGGGCGATTGGCGATTTATTAATACCAATTTACATCGACACAGGACTGATGCGAAAGGGAGAAACTAAGCGTATCCAGGAAGTGTTCGGGTACATGAACCTGCAGACAATATATGCGGGTGACAGGTTCCTGGCTGCCCTGAAAGGTCTGACCGACCCTGAAGAAAAACGCAAGGCAGTAGGTGAAACTTTTATCAGGGTATTTGAAGAGAGCGCCAAAGATCTTAATGTACGGTACCTTATCCAGGGCACCATTTATCCTGACAGGATAGAATCAGAAGGTGGCATTAAATCTCATCATAATGTAGGTGGGCTGCCCTCTGTAATAGACTTTGACGAGATAATTGAACCCATATCTGACCTGTATAAAGATGAAGTCAGGGAGGTAGCACATGCAATTGGATTGCCTGAAGAAATCTCAGAACGGATGCCGTTCCCGGGACCGGGCCTGTCAGTGAGGATAATCGGTGAGGTCACAACAGAAAAAGTGGCTGCGGTCAGGGAAGCAAATGCTATTGTTGAAGAAGAACTGCTGGAGCAGTTCAAGCCATGGCAGACCTTTGCCGCTTTGCTTGGAAAAGGGACAGGGGTTAAAGGCGACCAGCGGATACACGGCTGGATCATGGCAGTGCGCGCCGTGGAATCCAGGGACGGTATGACTGCCGGACCAGTTGAACTACCCTGGGATACACTCAGGAAAATTGAATCGCGGATAACAGGTGAAATTCCCGGAGTGGCCAGGGTGGTATATGATATCACACCAAAGCCCCCGGCAACAATAGAATTCGAATAATATTAACGAATATGGTTACAATGCTGGCAAAAGACCAAAAGGCACTGGACATTCTTGCTTTGAATGAAAGTGAAGCCACGGAATTAATTGAAATGGCAGATACATATCGGAAGAGTTTTGCCAGTAAAGTAAAAGAAAACGAGGTCAATGTTTTCATACAAAGCCTTGAAGAACCAACTGACGAGGATGTTTTAAAGCTTTTGGACATGTTGAAAACCCTGGGGGTTGAACGGGATGAGTCTGAGCTCAAGCAAAATATTCACACCATCATTAACCAGCAGAAAATGTGTAAAAAACAACTGGACAAGCTAGAAGAAAAATTCAAAGAATTTTTTTCTCTGGATATGCCCGAAGTAGATGCTCTGGATTCTTTTATTAGTGATATTAAGAATAAACACCTGAAACTTGTTGACATCTCTGCTGATTTAAAAACCGCAAATAAGAAACTCAAACAGATTGAAAATAATAAACCACTTTCTGTAGGACCGGAAATACAAAAAGAAATAGATATATTTCTCAAAAACTTTATAAATCCTGCCGATGACGATATTCGGGATTTTATCGATTTCCTGGATGACCGGTATGAAATACCTAATAAGGACGGACTGGTCAAGCTGCTGAAGCAAAAAGAAAAAGCGTTCAAATCCGACCAGCTTTTTGTATCAAAAATAGTGTTGTTCAAACGCTCAATTGAAAAACTAGATACTGAAAATAATGTAATGTTGCAATACCGGTCTATCAGAAACATCTATGGCTTATCCAAAGACAACAAAGAACTGCTGAAATGGATGCAAACCAATCATTATGATGTACTGAAACAAAGTGTGAACAAACTACTATTAATGGCTTCGTCAGGTACCGACGATGCAGTTATCAATGAATCCAGGCTGGCACTTAATATATTGGAACCATTCATGAAAAAAAGTGATAAAATAACACCTGATGAATTGACATGTCCAGACTGTGGAAAAAGTGTTAATCAGGAATGGAAACTTTGCCCCAACTGTGGAGGGAATTTATCCCTTGATCACTGTTCAAATTGTGGCACTAAACTGGAATCTTCATGGAAGCTCTGTCCTAATTGTGGTAAAGATGTTGAGTAATGCCACCGACAAAACCCTTACGTTATTCTTAAGTTAATACCTAACACCCCTAAAATGACACAAACTAAAAATCCGACAACCAAAAAAAAGACTCACCCTCTTAATATGCCCACAGCCGTATGGACCGGGCACGACCTGCTCGGGGGTAAGCCTGTTGATTCGCTGACCATTATTTTTTGTACCACAGGATGTTACTGGGGTATGGGAGAAGGCTGTACAATGTGCGGATATGTCAATGACAGTGCGGACTCAACTCCTTCAGATGACGACCTGCTGGCCCAGTTTGACCGCGCTGCCAGCAAAAGCACTCCGCAAACGTCACTGTTAAAGATATTCACCTCTGGCAGTTTCTTTGATGAGCATGAGATATCCACCCAGGCAAGAACACGGATACTTGAAACAATAGGTGAAATGGGGTCTGTGAAAAAGGTCGTGGCAGAAACACGGCCTGAATTCGTAACTGAAAAAAAACTGGCCGACACCCTTGCTGTACTTGACAGGTACGACATCAGATTTGAGATTGCCATGGGACTTGAGACCAGTAATGATACTATACGAAAAGACTGTATCAACAAAGGTTTTACCTTTGATGATTTTGTCAGGGCATCGCAAACCGCCGCCAAAACCGGAGTGTCAACAAAAGCATACCTGCTATTGAAACCCCCGTTCCTGTCCGAAAAAATGGCAGTGGATGATATGCTCTCATCAATATCCGATACCGTACCACATGCTTCCACCATTTCCCTGAACCTATGCAATGTCCAGAATGGAACACTGGTTGAAGAACTCCATAACCACAGGGACTACCGGCCACCCTGGCTCTGGAGTGCTGTATCCATACTAAAGACTGCGAAAGAAATGTTTCCCCACATTACATTCATGTCTGACCCTGTGGCTGCAGGCTCAAATCGTGGACCGCACAACTGCAGGGAATGTGATAAAGAGGTGGCTCAGGTACTGAGGGATTTCTCTCTAAGCCAGGATCTGGACGTACTGTCAGATGTGGATTGCCAGTGCTATTCGCTCTGGGAGAAAGTGATGGAACTGGAAGATAATGCCTACGGCTCTTATCTGGTAAAATAAAAAAAAAGAATAAGACAAATCCGGTAAAGACCGGATTGTCTTTTGTATCTGGACTGTATTTTATATGATTTTTGTTGCTTACTTAAATTAAGAACTTAAGCAGGTCTTTGCTGAGCCTGGTTTCCATGCCCATGCGTGTGAGGATCTGCTCATTATTCTGGCCTTCAGTCTTCAGGTCCTCGATTCTGTCAAATATCTGGGGCTTGATCTCATAATATTCATTGATATCCTTTCTATGGCCCCATACATCACCTTCAAGAAGTCCGATGTTCTGCATATCCAGGAACATCTGGGTAGACTTGGAGATGGTCTTTTTGTATGAACTTGGGATGTGTATGGCCTTCAGGTTGGAACAGGTCTGTACCAATACAAAGATATCCTTATTGGATGGTCTGAATGCCAGATGCACTATTTCTTCTGAGCTACCAAGTGAACTGATTTCGTCTTTTGAACTTACTACTCTAATCTTCATGTTATATTCCTCTGCTAAATATATCGAGTTTTAATTAAATAAAACAAATTAATTAAGTAAATTGATATGAGCTTGTAATTATATTCCTATCACTTAAATATTTTACTCATAAAATTGAATTGTGAATATTTCACCTAAACATTGGCTGTTGAAGTACATACATATATTCAAATTAAATCCACAAGAAACTGCTCCTTTCGGTCGCAGTTACTTGAGTACATAAAGTT
>DAOWEE010000270.1 GCA_030638625.1 Methanosarcinales archaeon | reverse complement strand
GGGACATATATTTTTTGTGTCACTGGTGAGATGATGGAACGTTTCTGGTTATCAAATATACCGACAGCATCAACCCGTGCCTTGGCACTACCGTGTTTTCCCGGTTTTGAGTGTGAAAGTGATTTTATGGTACAAGGCTCGTCATCTATTATTACATACCTGCCTTCTTTTAATGTGCGCACTTCTGTCTGCTCTTTCATTAGTTAGATTCCTCCGATGAATGTGAATTGTTATAACACGAATTAGATATCTTTGATATTTAAATATGTATCGACACAAGAAACTGCTCGCTAACGCTCGCAGTTACTTGAGCACATAAAGTTATACATTATGTACTATTAAAAATCATAACGTGCATGGAGATGTACCATTAAGTTGTACATCTCCAGAACCATTTCTTTCCCTGGTTTCACTTTATTTTATCTATTCCACAAACGGATTCTCGTATTTAAGTATAGCCTGTGCCACTTCCTCCCTCATAAGGTCAGGTGGCGGCACCTGCCCGCTTTGCAGTAATTCCCGCATCTTGGTACCGCTGAAATTTATGATATCATCATCCGAATGCGGGCAGGTCTTATCACTGGCAATGCTGGCGCACTTCTTGCAGTAGAAGAAGGAACGGAAGAAGATTGGCTCGATATCGAGGTCATCGAATTCGTCAAATATCTCATGTGCTGCAAATGGGTGGTAGTAGTCACCCACACCGGCATGGTCCCGTCCTACTATGAAATGGGTACAACCGAAGTTCTTGCGGACAATGGCATGGAAAATGGCTTCCCTGGGTCCGGCATATCTCATTTCGGTCTGGAAGATGGACATGGCTGCACGGTCATGGGGATAATAATTGTCCAACAGGGCCGCATAGGAATCCAGTATCACATCATCCCTGAAGTCTCCGCTCTTTTTCCTGCCGATAACGGGATTGATGAACAACCCGTCAGTGATAGTGAGGGCTGATTTCTGGACATATTCATGACCCAGGTGCGGTACATTCCTGGTCTGGAAACCAGCCACAGTATGCCAGCCTTTTTCCCTGAACAGGGCCCTGGTCTCTTCGGGTTTCAGGGCATATCCGGAATAGGGGGTTTCTATTTCGTTCAACAGATCGATGGTCCCACCAAGCAGCTGTTCATTCATGTCATTGGTCAATGCCACGCCGGGATGGGCGGCATCGTTTGTATCGAAAACTTTTTGTGAATGAATTTCTTTGTCAAAGCCATAAATTTCCTGCACATGCAGCACTGCAACAGGGAGTCCATCATGGTCCAGCACCACATCATCTCCTGCTGAAATTTTGTCTGCGTCCTCCTTTGAGATATCCAGGACAATAGGTATGGTCCAGGGCAGCCCGTTTGCCAGCCGCATCGATTGCAGTACGCTCAGGTAATCTTCCTGTCCCATGAAACCTTCCAGGGGGCTGAACAATCCGCTGGCGATATTCTCAATCTCCTTTGCCCTGTCAAGACTGATACGTATCGTTGTCATTCCAGGGATGGTCTTTAACACATTGTCCCTTTCTACCGGGTCAAGGACCCTGTTTATTAGTTCCCCTCCGTGGGGTTTTATCTGGCTGGTACTCATATCTATGCTCCTTTTTATTGCCCTTAGTTACATATCATTATATGTTATACTTAGTTTTAAGGCAAAATAGGGGGTTAACACACTAAATTAATCAGCAAGTCATTTAAAAAAATATATGCAAATGTATTTATAAAAATAGTGCCCAAAATATAACTGACTAAAAATCACTTACATATTAGGGAGTTCTTTCATGACAAAAAAGATTGAACACGCCGAAATTACATCCATGCTTCATAGTTGTTTTTTTGGGCTTGAAAATGCACACAATAAACTGACTGGAAGCGGTCATAAGGCAGTAATACCCGAAGTGGCTAAAATGCTCCCCCATATATTGGATATTAAGGGCGATTTAAAGCTTGACAAGGATAAAAGCCTTGATGAGAATCTCCAGTATCTGCAGGAATTTTTCAACAATGATGAGTTCTTTGATAAGGTAGTGATCGGCAAGATTGACGATAACAAGTATTTTTTCCAGCTTGACGGTTGTTTCCTGGCAAAAAGCGGTGTCCACGGGATTTTACAACCCGAGAAGAACACCTGTATGTTTGTACACATCATTGCATCAGTGATATACCTCAAGACAGGTAAACCATTGCGTGTATCCAATTCTGAGTTTTCAGAATTGGGTACAAGAACCACCATTGAAATAGTCTGATACTTAAGTGTGACCTATTTCACATTACCTGCATGCAGTCCGCATTCTTTCTTAGTGGCTTCTTCCCACCACCACCGGCCTTCCCTTTCATGCTGGTTGGGAAGTACTCGTTTGGTACAGGGTTCGCATCCGATACTGATAAATCCCTGTTCATGCAGTTCGTTATACGGGACATCGTTGGCCCTGATATATTCCCATACCTGTGCTGATGTCCAGTTGGCAATAGGGTTGAACTTGACAAGCTGATGGTCGGCGCTGCCG